>JAQTRI010000243.1 GCA_028711905.1 Candidatus Wallbacteria bacterium
ACACTTCCCCGCGTCACTGAAATGCTCAACGATGAAAGCCCGCGGGTTCGGGCCAATGCTGCCAGGTTCATTTCCGGGGGGAATCTGGAAAGCAACCTGTCGGTATTGGCGAAAATGGTGGAATCTGATGACCTGCACCAGGTCAGATGCGCCAAATTCGCCCTGTTCTGGATCCGTGATGAACGGGCCAGGAACTTGGTGACAAGAGCCTGCGAGATTCTCGGCGAACCTCTGTCGCCTGATGCGGAGGACTGAATCCCGGTTACATCGGTGAATCCGGCCACTCCAGGCTGACCTGCACTTTCCCCCGGGGTGTAGCAGAGGACGATCCACCCCCACTCATCCCTTCCGAAACGCCGCTTCCACCCCCGCCGCAACCGGGTGTTGACAGAAGGGCCATCGCTACCATCAAACCACAGAGAAAAAACATGACTTTTGTTCTCATAAGAGAACCATCGGCACAGTGAACCCATGGAATAGCCCTGAATTAAGACTCAGCAGGATCCTTTTTCGACAAACTTCCACTTTTCGAAAAAATTGCCGCTTGTAACAAGGTGGGGTGATTGATTGACCTTTTTCACAATGAAAGTGTCACTGTATTCGAGCACGGTAAAAGCTGTGTTCTCATGCCTGTGCTGCCAGACATTGTTCAAAGATTCGTTCAGTATTCCGCAGAGCAGCAGCCCGATCACTCCACCATGGGTGAAAACAGCAGCACTGTTAAATTCTCTGTTCCTGCACATTTCTTCGATAAAACTGAAAGCACGCGCCTGAACATCGAAAAGGCTTTCCGCGCCTTCAATTTTAAGCAGAAGCGGACTGTGCTTCCACATTTCCCACATTTCGCTCTGTGCTATCAGTTCATCGACCTGGCGCCCCTCCCACACACCGAGGTGCATTTCACGCAGCGATTCAGTGACGACATCCAAAGAACCGCAAACGATTTCGGCAGTCTTTCGCGCGCGGGTTAAATCGCTGCTTGCGACAATATCGAACTCAATCCGGTTTTTTCTGAAGAACGCAGCCAGTTCGAAAGCCTGTTTCTCGCCTTCAGGCGACAAAGGAAAATCCTGATGACCCTGCACAATGCCCTGGTCATTCGCTGTCGAAAGTCCATGGCGGATGAGATAGATTGTTTTCATTTTCCATACCCTGAGTGACCGGTTTTTCGCCAATTATCTCTCAAGCAGCAACTTTCCTTCTTCGATCTTGAGAGTCCTGATCCTGACATTTCTGATGTCATGCGATTCATTACAGTCACCCTGGGGCGCGAATATGTTGGCCTGCCTGATGAACAACATTGCTTCCTTTGGAAGGCTGCGCCCGTTGACATCGATTTTTTCAATACGACCTACTGGTTCCCCTCCGTCAACACTCAGCCCTATTTCCAGATCAGCATTGAGAAAACGCTTTTTAAAAAACGGTAATCTGGAAAGGGGGAGGCTGATCCTGGCTTTGAAAGAACCGCCTTCAAGATTGATCAGGGCTCCAGCCCCTTCTGGAAGGTCTGGAAACAGGCCCTGGCGTAAAATATAATCAGCCAGAACATTAACATCCTTTTCAGTAAGAATCAGAACTGATGCAGTATCCTGTCGCACTGCATTTCGAAAAACTTCAACGCTGTCACGGATCGACAGAAGTTCCTCATCAGTGTATTCAGGCTGTCCAATACTGCCGGGAGTGCCGGAGGTGAAAGAGTTTATTTCATTGAAACCTTTGCGGAGCAAAAGAAAAGAAAGCAGAAAAAATAATGCAATAACTGCTAAAAATGTCAGACATCCATAAAAAAAACATCCCCGCTTTTTTTTTTCCGGTAAAGAACGCTCGTCAATAACTTCGCGATCCATTCGCTCTCCTAAGTCCAGGGTCAGGTTAGAACTATTTTTCCTGAAGTTTTTTTACAAAAAACTGATCAGCAGGCAGGATATCAAAATGCTTGAGTTCATTGACCTTAACCCAGCTGATTTCCTGGTGAACATTTGGGGTGATGTCACCGCCTGTCCATTTTACCCGGTATGCCATCAGCTTGATCATGCCTTCACTGGTGCGGTACATGCTTTCGGCAAAAAAGCTTCCCACCTGGACCTGGATATCGAACTCTTCCATCATTTCCCTGGCTAAACACTGTTCCGGAGTCTCGCCGTCCATGATCTTGCCACCCGGGAATTCCCACATGCCGGCGAATTCCCCCTTGCAGCGTCTGGCGACAAAAACCCTGTCGCCATCGAACATGATTGCTGCTGTCACATTGAGCATGATGTCTGTCCCGTAATTTTTTTTTAAGGATAAATCAATTTTGGTCAGAGTACAAATGTTGGCAGGTATGGTCATCGATTGGCCATTGACTTTGAAACCGGAAACACGCAACGCATCAGGCCTGCTCCTTAGGCTCTGATGTCATCTCTTGTCAATAGCCGGGCGAAGACAAGGTTTCGCCTCTACATTGTCATCGCATTACCGCTTGTCCGCATTCCTCGCGTTACCCTCAACCTATAACCCCTCGCCCACTCCAGCCATCTCACAGCTGATCAGCGGTTGAATATTCCGCCTGTTCCTGATATATTTTTTTAACATCTGCAGGCGTCACTGTCTGAAGAAATTTGTTTTTTTAGCGAAAGGTCAATGAACCGGCTCGAAGCGATGAAACATACCCCAATTGATTTTATCACTTGTGAATCGCCGCTGCTTGATCTGATCAGACTCGGCCATATCAAAGGTTTTACCGTGCCTGACCGGGTGATGGCGGAAAACACGGCGGCAGTCCTGGGAAAACTGGGGTTCTGCGCTTCAATCAGTGAGCGTTCAAGAGGTTTTTATGTTAAAACCAGCTCAGGCGCAGACACCGACCTGTGGCTTCCTGATGAGAACATTCTCAAGGAAGCCTATTTTATTCGCACCCCCAATCTTGGGGCCGGATGCGATGAACTGGGACTGATACTGCTGGAAAGCCTTTTCTTTTCCATGCAGGCTTCATATCAGAAACCCCAGTACCTGATCTTTGCCGCATCAGGAGTGAAACTGACTGTTGAAGATTCGCATGTTCTCGCTCTTCTCCAGGAGCTTGAATCCGAATCCGTGGAAATACTGACTTGCAAGACCTCGCTGGATTTTTACGGGCTGTCCAGCAGCCTGCGAGTCGGTAAAACAGTGGGAATGACGAATATTTATCAGATCTTTCAAAAAGTCGGCAAGGTCATCACTCTATGAAAACACTTTCCTCATTGATCGTGTTTTTTATGCTGCTGGCTGCGATCATTCCCCTCCCCTGCTCAGCTCAGGATTCCCTTGAAACTGCTGTTGCGGGTCTGAGAAAAGGCTTAAGTGGTGTTTCGTCCGAAACAATAGATAGAATCCGTCAGGGAATCGAATCCGTTAAAGACCCGCGGGAACTTTCATACTGGCGGGCCCTGATCGCCATTAAAAGCGGCGAACCAGACCGGGCACTGCAACTGCTCGATCCGCTCATTTATGATGATGAAACACCTGAAGAACTCCTCGGTTCCGCTCTGCTCGCCAAGTCCGAGGCTGAGCTTACTCTTAATCGCGATCAGGATTTCATCCGCCATCTCGATCAATACCTCAATGAATATCAAAACCATCCCTTTTACGAACAGGGCCTGCGCTTAAAAGCTGATTATTATCTCGCCCGGCTTGTCACATTCGACATGGTGATAAAGTATTATCTGGATTCTCTGAAAAAATATCCGGAAAACAGGGATGAAATCTTGCATCTGACCGGTTTTCAGAAAGGATATTATCTTTTCGGCATCCATGAAGCGATGAATGCCTTAGACGGTTTTTCTCCTGACTCCCCGGACAGAAGCTGGACCCTGCTCTCTAAGGCTGCAATTCAGGCTTACGAACTCAGCCGGTTTGATTTCGCGCTGATCGAACTGGACAAAATCCAGCCTGATGAGCCGGAATACGGTCGTTCCAGATTGTTGAAAGCTTTGATTTCCATGTTCCACAGACGGCAGTTTTTCAGCGCTCTGCAGATCTTTGAGCAGCTCGAACCGAATGAAGAGTTTGCACAGATCGCATGGTATCTTGACGGTCTGCTTCACCAGTTTCATCTCAAGGATCTGGAACGGGCAGAAATCTGTTTTCGCAAGGCAGCTGAACTTTCCGGGAATGATGAGAGCGGTAATCAATTGAAATTTCAGTCTTTGTTTCGTCTCTCCCAGATCCTGGAAGAAAAAGATCCGGTCAAAAACAGTGAGGAGATACTCAGCCTTCTTCCGCTTCTTGACCAGTCGCGCGACCCTTTTTACAGGGAATTCGCCGCACTCGGGCGTAAACGCTTTTCCGAAGCAGGACCGTCCCGTCTTCTTCAGAACGGTATCCGGCAATATATGCACAACGACTGGGAAGGAGCCCTGGCCATATATAGGAACTTGATCGCAGAGCACCCTGAAAGCCCTGAGGCCGGCGCCGCGCTTCTGCGCTGCTCAGACATTGAAGGAGTTAAGTTCCAGAGGTATGAGATCGCTCTGGCGGATCTTTCCGACTATCTTGAACGCAACGCATCGTACCCTGACCTGGCCCTTTACAAAATGGCCAGAATCAACGAACTTTACCTCCTGGAGTATCAGAAGGCGGTTGAGCTGTATTACAGGATCACCAATGAATTTTCCGAAAGCATCTGGTACGAGGAAGCCGTTGTAAGTTTATCCAACATACTGATTCAGATATACAGCGATTACGATGAGGCTGAAAATCTCTTGAGAAACGCTTTGACCGGTATGGCAGAAACGGCTGTGAAAGCCCGAATCCGCTTTCAGCTTGCGCTGCTTCTCGAAGAATCCAGAAAAGATTTTCCCGCAGCCCGGGAAGTGTATCAGGAATTAATAACACGCAATGTCATCAGCGACTACTTTACTGAGGCGTACCGCAGGTATTTGAATCTCAGCAACCGCGAGGCGATAAGCAAGGGTGACACCAGGCTTCGCGAGAGCAAGGAAGGCCACCGCGAGACCATGATGCAGATGGCTGCAGCACACGACAGCCTCGGTGAATCCGACAAGGCTCTGGAATACTTTGAAAAAGCTTATTTCATGCAGGATTTTGTCAATGAAAAGGATCTGGGGGTTAAGATCAGGGAGTTATACCGCAAGTCAGAAAATCTCACCGGGCTGGTCCGTTTCCTGCGTCAGAACATTGTCAAGCTTGAGCAACGCAAGACAGCTGACGATTTCAAGACCCTGTCAGGTGAATTGCGCTGGGAGATTCTCTCTGTTTACCGCGATGAGCTCAGAGATTATAAAAATGTCGGTGTTCTTCTCGGAGAAATCAAAAAAAACACGGATACAGCCAAACGGGTTTCCTTTAACCAGGCCCTGATGGCTCTTGCAGAGGGGAAACCGGTCGATCTGAGCGGTTCTTCCGGGTACGATCCGGATACAGTTGAGCTGTCTTTTGCTTCGTACGCTCTGCACAGATACACTTTGAAAGAGCTTGAAGCCCTCAAGCCTAAATTGTCATCCCCTTCTCTGCGCCTTCTGACCGATGAAGAAATTTCTCAGCTGGAGCAGGCCGAGTCTTTGGAAAAATCCGGTTCTGCCTCTCCAGAGAGCTTTCTGAAACTCGCTGATTTTTATGCAAAAAGGGGTGAACCCCGCAGGCAGGCAGAAAGCCTCAGGACTTACGCCAACAGGTGCAGCGTTGAACAAAGGCCTGTTTACCTGGAAAAAGCCGCGGCAGCATTTATCGAGTCCCATGACACTTCCGAGGCTTTATCTGCACTTTCAAACATATTGCAGAATCATTATGAATATGAGAATTATCTTGCGGTTTATCGGATATACGCCGGATTGACACTCTCAGGAGACGATCCCGCATCCTTAGATGAATTCACTGCAGGACTTGCCAGGATGAATGAAGGAGCCAAAGTGCCCC
>JAQTRI010000244.1 GCA_028711905.1 Candidatus Wallbacteria bacterium
TGCGGCGAAGTTTTTGGCATACTGTAAGTTTCTCTGCATCCTCATCGGTAATTAAAGTACCGTTGGTTAAGATATCAAAATAATGGATCTCACTTTTTTTTCCGATATAATCCATCAAATGAAAAAGATCAAATTTTCTAAGAAAGGGCTCTCCACCTGTCAAACTGATTACCCCGAGTTTGCCCCATTTGGCAGTTGCCTCACAAATTCGATCAGCGATATTGAAGAGTGTGTTGATATCGAACCCGGGATTTTGATAACTCTCATGATAGCAATGGCGGCAACGTAGATTGCATTCATCAGTGAGATGCCATTGGAAATAAAACTCATTTTTATAAGATATTTCTTTTAAATATGGCATAGTTATCAATTAAAACCAAATTTTAATCGATTGAATGACACAAAGATATGACTTCGAATAATAATAAATTTGATTCATTTATAAATTATATTAAAGATTAAGTCTCTAATCAAATAGAACATACTAAAGTGAAGGTAAGTACCGGCTAACCAATACTATTAAGAAACATGATTATAATAGTAATATAAATTATTCAATAGTAATAGTAAGCGCACCGGGAGTACACGCAAAACAGCAAACAGCTTGCAGTATGGGTGGTAAAAGGCTGTGAAACGCCTGAATAGCCTAGTTTTGTCATTTTCTCCCCCCCTCGGCTTTTTAGACCAGAAACCTGTTAACGGCCATCTGGGACAGATAGCAGGTTAATGTGAACAGCATGGAAAACTTGATCACAAATCCCGAGTGGCGCATGAAAGCCAGGGTCAGATATCCCAAAGACAGGTAAGCAGCAGGAAGCACAGACTGGACACTAAAAATCCAGGACAGGGCTGCGCTGAAAAAAAGAACGGCCACAGCCGGTCTGATCAGCAGGCGTTCAGCAGCAGGAAAAGAGGACAGGATAAAAGGAATCACTGCGAACGAGGCTAAAAGAATCCAGGATGAGCCTGAGAGAGCATTAGTGTCGGATCGAAACGCGATTGACAGGAAAACCGGGATGAAAACCATGGCGCAGAACGACCGCCAGTACAATAGCGCAAAAGGGTGGGGAGCGAACAGTTCAGGGAATTTCCGGCGTTTTCTGCGGGTAGCAACCAGGACTGTCGCGATTGTGAAGATATTATAAAGACCGAGACTGGCGCAGTCATGGAATCTGCCGCAGGAAAGCATACCTGAGACTCCGGCGCAGAACCAGGAAAGAGACAGGAACAGCACTACATACAGTGGAATGAACCAGGCGCGCTCTGTCAGGCGGATCAGGGAAAGTGCGTGCGACAGGTTTTGTTCAACGGCTTTCGAGAGCTTTGTATAGCCAGGCACACCCGGCTCGAGCTGGATGTCGAATCGGGTGTAAGGCTCCCCCCCAGTCATCTTCCGGGCGGATTCATCGCGTTTAAGATATAAATATGCAGAGGCATGTCTGGAACCGGCGTAATTCCAGAAACCTGAGGCATAGATAACTGCCCTGGCATGGAATGATCCATTCACAGCAGCCGGGTTTAGAGGCACATAAGGTGCGTCTGATGGAAAATCGATCTGTACGCAGGGTCTTCTGATCTGTTCGCCTGACTGGTCAGGAAGAGAAACTCCGCGACGGGAGAGTTCTGTGCATGACGGCAGCCAGAAGACATGAAGAACTTCCTCAACTGTGAAATGGCTTTCCAGAGAGCGCAGGTCTGTTGCGGAAAAACTGATGTTGCGCTGCCTGAAAAAGCGGAAAAGGGTGTCCGTGTTTTCAAAAACCACATACTCGTAACGCATGAACTTATGCTCTTCAATCTTTGAGGAGGGTGCCTGAAACATGATTCCAGGATCGTGAATTGTTCTAAAAAGCAGTATAGACTCAGGCAGCAGGGGATAAATCTGAGAGGCCTTGAATGGAAGCAGGCAGGCTGACAGCAGCCGGGCGGACATACCCGTGATTTCGCGATGAAAAAGGACCGGCATGTTTGGAATGGGTTGAGCTTTGCTCTCAATCGGTGTGCCGGGAGCAGGTATGATCCAGACCGCGCCCTGATTTTCACTGAGCCTGACGCCTGAGGATAAGATCAGCTTCTCTCTTCTTCCGGTAAGTTCTGTCAGCGCATAAAAATCAACTGGAGACACAGGAATCAGGGTCTGGTTTTCCAGGGCAAAAAAGGTGCTGGCTCGCAGAGGGACCAGACACGCGATGAAAAAGAAAAGCCAAAGAAGTCTGAAATCAGCCAAAATGTTTCTGCAGGTATTGTTTTAAGAGAGTCTCTGCCTGCTCGCGACAGCCGCCGCACACAGTGCCGAGTTTGGTGCGTTCCTGGAGTTCAATATAGGTTTTGGCACCTTCCAGTACAGCTTCCTCAATTTCATCGTCATAGACATTGAGACACTGGCAGACTAAAGTGCGCTTCTCTTCACGGATTTTATCTGCCTGCCCGCTGCGACGATAATAATCGTTGATGGCCGCGCGCAGTGCTTTGTCTCCGAGAACTGAACAGTGAATCTTGCGATCAGGCAGGCCACCGAGCCGTTCCACGATCTTTTTGGGCGTGATCTGAAAGGCCTCTTCGATCGTCAGACCCTTGATGACTTCCGAGAGCATGGAAGTGCTGGCAATAGCGCTGGCGCATCCGTAAGTCTTCCAGCGGCAGTCAGTGATGCGCTCTCCTTCCGGATCAACCTTGATCAGCATCAGCATCTCATCCCCGCACTGGGGATTTCCGACAAGGCCTTTTCCGCTTTCCTGAAAATTCTCGCTGTCGTCAAGGACATTGCGCGGATTCATGAAATGTTCCTTAACAAGCTCGCTATACGCCCATGCAGTGTTTTCAGGCATCAGGGCCTCCTCTTGTATGTAGTGCTCATGCGACGGATTTTCTCGATCACAGGCTGAAACTTTTCCAGAACAAAATGGATGTCGCTGTCAGTGGTTTCACGACCCAGGCTGATCCTGATCGAACCGTGAGCCCATTCCAGTGAAAGACCCATGGCCAGCAGCACATGCGATGGATCAAGAGAGCCGGACGCGCAGGCAGAACCGGTGGAAACAGCGATACCCTCCAGATCCAGATACAGAAGGATGGCTTCGCCTTCAGCCCCCATGAATGAAACATTGAGTGTTCCAGGTAGTGTATCTTCAGGATGTCCGTTGAAGCGAATATCCGGGATGGTTGAAATGAGTCCCTGGCGCAAAGTTTCACGCATGGTCTTGAGGCGGATGGCTTCGCTGTCCATTTCAGCACGGCGCATGTCCAGAGCCCTGCTGAAGGCAAAAATCCCCAGTGTGTTTTCCGTGCCTGCCCGGCGGCCGAATTCCTGGTGACCGCCGCGGATAAACGGGCAGAATGGCGTGCCCTTTTTAACATACAATGCGCCAATCCCTTTTGGACCGTATATCTTGTGCGCTGAAAAAGACAAAAAATCCACTCCCAGTTTTTTCACATCAACAGGTACCTTGCCGACAGCTTGCACTGCATCTGTGTGAAACAGGGCTCCGACCTGGTGAGCGGCCAGTGAGGATGCAGCTATGTCCTGCAGAGTGCCTGTTTCATTGTTGGCCATCATGACAGAAACAAGTGCGGTTTTTTCGCAAAGATTGGCGAGGAGCTGGTCGTTCTTAATCAAGCCGTCACTGTCGACAGCAAGAAAATGAACGACATTTCCACGCTCTTTAAGGCAGGCGGCTGTGTTCAGCACACAGGGATGCTCGACACTGGTAGTGATCACTTCACTCCGCGCTCTTCCGCAGGAATGGCAGGACTGGCAATCGCGCCTGTCGCAAGCCACTACATTTAACACTGTGTTGTTGGCCTCTGATCCGCTGCCGACAAAAATGACTTCTTCAGGTTCGGCGTTGATAAACGAGGCCACATTGGCTCTGGCCTGTTCGATCAGTTCGCGGGTTTTTCTGCCGAAGCCGTGGAGGCTGGAGGCATTGCCGTAATATTCCATGGCCTCAGTAATGGTTTTTTTCACCTCAGGGTGAAGAGGAGTGGTGGCGTTGTGATCAAGATAAACGGTTCTTGGCGGCATATTTCACCTCAAGGGTTATTGGCAGGCGGTTCCTGGTTGTTGAGAGAGGATTTGCGCTGCCCGGCTTTGTATGCGGCGTATACCACAAGGCTCGCTGCCAGCATGGCAATCACCGGGAGGAGCAGCATGGGAATGACAAAGCCGACTAAGACAACAGCAAAGACTAAAAAACCGATGATTCCGGCCGCGATGCCTGCGAACAGGCCGAACAGGAGTTTGAACAGGAGCAACCCGACGATGAACGGCAAAAAGAACAGCAGCATAAAGCCTTTGACAAGTAATCCGATGATTATAAGCGGCAGAAGAACGATCAGGAGCAGGGTCTTGAAGCCAAAAGCGAAAAGGTCCATGGATACCTCCGCAGACAGTTTAGAACAAAGCAGGGGAAATGTAAATTGCGGTGATTGGGATGGGTCGGTTACAAGGCGTTAATGCGCTGTATAAGACCTCATCATTCTGGTTCAGGCACAATTGCTGGCAGCAGCACTTTTGTCTGAGGTTTTTACATCGCATGAAGAAATCAGGGCTGCGTGAGTTGTTCCAGTTGGCACCGATTGTGGAGCATGTGTGTTATCAGAGTGAAAAGCGGCGAATCAGCGATAAACTTCTTTTCTGGCACCGATTGCAAGGATTAAAAGCAGCTTTTTTTCCTGATCCAGCGCGTAAATTATTCTGTAATTACCGTATCTGTACCGATACAGACCTTTGAACTAGCCTGTCAGCGCTCTCCCTAGTTCGAGTGGTGATTGGGTCAGATACGAGCAAACGCGTTCGATGATTTTTGCAGCTTCGTTCTTAGGGATTTTCATCAAGTCCGAAAGCGCTCGTTTTTCCCATTGAACTTCATACACCAAGGCTTTTTTTCACCTCATCCGTGGATAGAAAGGTGGCGTGCTTGTCGTTCAAGCGCTCAAGTGCTGTGTAAGCATCTTCAAATTCATCAAGGAACTCTTCAAGGATCCTTCTGATGTAATAGCTCTTGGATTTATCGGTCTTTTCCGCCAACTTTTCCAGCCTGGCTGTAATCTCATCCGGCAGTCTGATAGAAACTGAATTACCCATGGCTCCTCCGCTGTTCGGGAACATTCGTAGCGTAAAAGATTATAGCATATATCCTGCATGTTGTTTAAAGAGAAATCTGCAGAAATTGAATCAATCCGCCACCGCGATCGGTCCCTGTTGCCCGCTCTACTGATAAGACAGTGTATTGGGGATGCAGCAGCTCGGGTACAAGGCGTCAGTGGAGATCAGGGCTGCGTGAGCTGTATTCATGGTGAATCCGATCAGAATCATCACTTTTTAAGCAGCTCACAAAACTCTTCCACACTCAGACCGCTCTGCCTGATGATCGCCCGCAGAGTACCGCGGTCCAGCTCTTTGTGATCAGGTACTACAACCTGACAGAATGGCGGGTCCTTCCGCATCACGATATGACTGCTTTCCTGTCTGACATGACGAAATCCTGCTTGTTCCAGGACCCGGCAGCAGTCACGCCCTGAGATCGACGGCAGGCGGCTCATACCGCAAGAAGCATGGCCTGCAGATCGTCGCGCGGCACTTCCAGACCGTCTGCTGTCAGGGCATTGGTGTAAGCCTTGATCGCTGAGCGGATGTTTTCGATGGCCTCTTCCCTGTTCTTACCCTGCGAAACACAGCCAGGAAGGCTTGGGCATTCAGCTACCCACCAGCCATCTTCACCGGGATAAATCAAAACCTGCCTCATGATGAAGCCTCCTCGAATTCAGTTCGTACACGGCGGATTCAGCAGTTCGTCAGTATATGCATCCAGGTTGCGGTCAGCGATGTGATCGAACATGCGCTTCTTCCCT
>JAQTRI010000245.1 GCA_028711905.1 Candidatus Wallbacteria bacterium
CGGGTGCTGGCGGCAGACGCTCTGGGAAAAACGCAGAATAACAGCGCGGTTCCTCCCCTGATCGGCGCATTGCGCGACAAGGTCTGGCTGGTTAGAAAAGCTGCGGCCAAAGCACTTTCACAGTTGAATGAGATTGCAATCGATGAACTGGTAAGAGCTATCTCCATCGATGATGACAATGTCCGTTTCTGGATTGCCACTATTCTCGGTGAAATCGGCGAAAAAGCCATGGAACCACTGATTACCATGCTGCAGTCCAAAGACCGGGAAATGCGCTATTACGCCGTTCAGGCCATGGGGAAGATCCGGCATGAGAAAGTGGTGGCTCACCTGATCGATTCTCTGCAGGATGAGGCCTGGACCGTGAGGAACAAGGTCTGTGAATCTCTCGAGGAGCTCGGTGATATCGCTGTGATTCCGGTCATGAAATCCCTGATGTCGCAGAACGAAGACCGCCAGTTCTGGTCCCGCAAGGTGATTGAGGTCATCGGACCTAAGGAGATTCACCAGATACTGGATGTTCTTGTCAATTCCAGGGATTCCGAAATGCGTTATTTCGCAGCGTTCACCCTGAGCCTGATCGGCAACGAAAAGTGCCTGCCGCATCTGATCAGCGCCGCGATGAATGATCCCAGCGAGTGGGTGAGAAAGTATTCCATCACCGCTTTGTCGCGCCTGCCTGACTCACGGTCGATGGAAACGCTTTTCAAGCTTCTTTACGATACTGACGATGAAATCGCATACTGGACCGCCAAGTCGTTTGCCAATCTCGGAGAAATGGCCGCGGATAAGCTGCGGGAACTGCTCAATGATGACGAGCCCAATATCCGCGCTCTGGCGATCATGGGCCTTGGGGGCATAGGAGATGAAAAATCACTGGCTATTCTTATCGAGAGATTCAAAGACAGAAACTTCGAGGCTGAAAAATGCGTATCCATACTGGCTGCCTGTGGTGCCAAAGCTTTACCGATTCTTGTGCATAACCTCGGTGACGCCAGGGTAGAGGTTCGTGAAAATTGTGCCAAGGCCATTTTGCGGATCGGAGTTGTGGCTGAGGAAAAGCTCGCCGAAGCTATGGGATCGGACAACCAGGAGCGTAAGTACTGGGCCGCCAAGGTCTTGCGCGAACTGCGGAAAAACAAGGAAAAAATCGGGCTCAAACCCAGGCAGAGAGGTTGAAATGGATAGAGAAAAGGTGATCAAAGGACTTTCTGAGGGGGACAGCCAGCAGCGCTATCAGATGCTTTTTGAAGCTGCCGACAGCCCCAGGCAGGAGTACTATGCGATATTGATCAGCCTTCTCGAGGATAAAGACGAATGGATCAGGCTGAATGCAGTACGCGCTCTGGCGGCACTCGGCAGCGGCACAGCAGTGACTCCTCTCCTGGACCTGCTGAAACGCGAGGAAAACAATTATGTTAAAGCGGCTCTCCTCAAAACTCTTGGAAAGCTCGGGAACAAGAAACTGCTGCCTGTGATTGTACCTTTTTTCAATGATTCCGACTCCAGGGTGGTAGCCAATTCGATTGAAGCCATTGAATTGATCGGCGACAGGTCCGTGGCAGACAAAGTCAGGCATCTTCTGGGTCATCAGGAGATCAGGGTGCGTGTTAATGCTGCCAAGGCATTGTGGAAATTCGGATTTATCGAGGCCCTTGATGAACTGCTGCGCATGATTGAAGCCAAGGAAAGCTGGGTGCGCGACAGCGTGATTTACGCTCTTGGAGAAATCAACACGCCCCAGACGCGCAAGGTGCTCTGCCAGCATCTGGGAAGCGAAGAAGAGGAAAGCATCAGGATCAAAATCATTGAAATTCTGGGGAAAATCGGTGACGAGCAGAGCATACCTTTCCTCAGGGAATGTCTGAAAGGCAAGTCACTGCGCTTAGCTGAAAGCGCTCAACTGGCGATATCCGGCATTACTTTGCGCAGGGGAGAGCACCAGCACTGCCCGGATTGCGGCGCAATGATCAGGAAAGGGAATAAGTTCTGCGGCCAGTGTGGCTGTAAAATGTCATAAAACAGCCTGTGGAGAATATACCCGGCATAATGGCGAATCCGTCGATTAAAGCGGGTCGCCCCTACTAAATGGAGATTGGGAGGAAGTTGTGAAGGTTCTGGTGTTGAATTGTGGAAGCTCTTCAGTCAAGTATCAGCTCCTGGAGATGGAAACCGAGGAAGTTATTGCCAAGGGTCTGATCGAACGCGTGGGAAAGAACGACGCCATTGTTAACCATTCCCCCAAGGGATACGATAAAATCAAGTATGTCACCGCTCTTCTGGATCACAGGGCGGCCATTGAAAAAATGCTTTGTGAACTTACAGACAGCAATCATGGAGTGATCCACGACAAGAAAGAGATCGACGCTGTCGGGCACAGGCTGGTGCACGGCGCGGAAAAATTCGCTCATTCAGTGCTTGTAACAGCTGAGGTCATTGCCAAAATGGAGGAATGCATTGAGCTGGCTCCTCTGCATAATCCTCCCAACATCACCGGTGTACGCATCATGGATGAGCAACTGCCCAATACTCCGCAGGTGGGAGTGTTTGATACGGCTTTCCACCAGACAATGCCTGATTATGCATACTTATACGGCCTGCCATACGAACTGTACCGTCAGCACGGGGTCAGGCGATATGGATTCCATGGCACCAGCCATTTTTATGTGGCTCATGAAGCAGCAAAAAAATTGGGAAAACCGATCGAGAGCTTGAAGATCATCACTGTTCATCTGGGTAATGGAGCCAGTATCACTGCCATTGACGGGGGGAAATCCGTTGACACTTCCATGGGGCTTACGCCTCTTGAGGGCTTAGTCATGGGAACAAGGTGCGGGGATCTTGATCCGGCCATTCCTTTTTTCCTGGGCCGGAAAATGAACCTGGGCATTAAGGAACTGGACGATCTTCTGAATAAAAAAAGCGGTATGCTCGGGTTATCAATGCTTTCTAACGATATGCGCGAGATCGAAGATAAAATGTTGAAGGAAAAAGACCCGCAGTGCACACTGGCCATGAAGATTTATTGCTATCGCATCAAGAAGTATATCGGCAGCTACGCTGCGGCTATGGGTGGCTTGGATGCAGTCGTGTTCACAGCAGGGGTTGGCGAGAACAGCCCGGTGATCAGGGAAATGGTCTGCGATAACATGGAATTCCTCGGTATCAGCATTGATGCTAAAGTCAATGATTGCAGGGGATACGCCAGAATCTCCACCCCTGAATCCAGGGTGGCTGTATTTTCAATTCCCACAAACGAGGAACTGGTGATTGCCCGCGACACGAAAAAAATCGTTGGTTCCATGCAGGGAAGTAAAGAAACTGCTGCCGGCGCATGATATCTGTTCGCAGGAATTGAAGATGCGGTCCTTTAAACTGTGAGTGCCGGAGTGCCGATGAAGCGGTTTTCACATGTTTTTCTGGGGCGGTTGTATTCTGACAGGGAAATACTGTTCCTGCTCGATCATTTTCGCGATGGTTTCTTAGCTGTTGATTTTCTGCCGGACCGGGTTTCCTTAGATTCCGTTACCGTTGTTTACAGCCTGCAGGAGTGGAAAGAACCGGTTTTTCCCGAACTGGATCTGGAATTTGATCATGCAACCGGAAGATTTTACGGTCTGATTCCCTTAAAAGGAGCCGCTTCGATCTGCTATCGCTTTAAAATTGTCGAGAACAGATCGATTCGATGGGAAGACAGGGAAAAGCGCAACTGGTTCATCAATACTTCCCGCGCCATCACTTATTCCAGAGAAGACCACATTACTGCCAGAACAGCTGAACTGTTGTCTTCCGGCGCTGTTATCGGCTGGTTTCAGGGGCGCAGCGAGTTCGGTTCCCGAGCCCTGGGAAATCGCAGCCTGCTGGCAGATCCGCGCAGCAGCACAGTGAAAGACAGGCTGAATTCGGAAATCAAGAAGCGGGAGTGGTTCAGACCATATGCTCCTGCTGTTCTGGAGGAAGCTGCCGCTGATTACTTTACTCCAGCCGAACCCTCGCCCTTCATGATGCTGGTGGCGGAAGTGAAGCGCGAAAAGCGCAGCCTGATTCCTGCAGTGACCCATATTGACGGTACTGCCAGGTACCAGACTGTCAGCAGGGAACCCAACCCGCGGTTTCATGAGTTGATCAGCGAATTTGAGCGGATTACCGGAGTGCCGGTTCTTTTGAACACATCCTTTAATCTGGCTGACGAGCCGATTGTGGAGACTCCGCTGGATGCTTTGAGCAGTTTTTTAAACGCTCCGATCGATTACCTGGTGATTGGTGATTTTTTGGTATCCAAACTGTAGGGGCGAATAATTATTCGCCCCTACTTATCGATTTTGAGGCTGCTGAAAACGGGTAATCTTCTTTGTTGCAGTCACCCTCAGTCGGTCACTGTACCTTTGAGTACAGCTCCCTTCATCGGTCTCCTGCGCCTCGAATCTTACCTGTTTTGAGCAGCCTGGTCAGGATGCGTCTGTTTGTCGGTTACCAAGTAAATTATGTGGTCTGAATTCAACATTTCTGTCTGATAGGTTATAAGTTGAGTTTGGCAAATTTTTGTGGTGTCCAGCCAGATATTCTGCAAAAACCTTGATTTGTGGTGGGTCCTGACTTGGTACAACTTTTTCTCTCCTTCGGCAAGCTCAGTGCGACAAAAAGTTGCACCTGGCCACCCCACAAGGGTTTCAAGGCATACTTTGAAAATTTGCCGGACTCAAGTTACAATACATAATGATGAAGGTTTTGTTGGGACTTGTTTTGCTGCTGGCTTTGTCCTCAAAAGCTGATGTCCGGCGTATTGAGATACCGTCAGGCCACATTGCCGATGAGTTCCTCACCAGCGAGGTGAGCTACACCTGCGAGGTCGCTACCGGTAAATGGATCGCCCTTAACGGCCCGGGCTATTATACCGGGCAGAACAACCTTCTGGAAACAGGGGAGCTGTGGTTTTACCCGAACTATCATTATAATCGTACACGCAGGCATGATCTGCCTTTTTCCAGGGTGATCATGGAACGCCAGACTGGCGGCGAATGGAGAAAAATACCTGCTTCAGCGTGGTTGTCCGGAGTGGGAAATGAGGGAAGCAATTTCCGCATAGGAAGGGCTCCACAGGTTTACGCCGGAAAGGATATCCTGGTTCGTTTGTGGCCTAATCCTCTTGCTTATCCCGGTGACGGCATGGTTGACTACAGCACTGAGCAGTTTTTTTTTGACGGTGATGGTGGTTTGCGCATGTTCCATTCCCCTCAGGAAATCTTCTGGAAATCAACTGTTAAAGATGACGGAACATTCAAGGTTGCATACTATGATGGTCCGATCAGCAATTTGTTCTGGTGGAACAATGCTAATAACGCATCACGACCGTTAAATGATACGACAGAAAACATGATTATGCCGTTATACCTGAGAAAACATTGGAACGAACTGGATTCAGCAGCAAACCCTTCTGATGATTCATTAATGTTCCCAGGGTTCAGCACTAAAAAATATTCCGATTTTCTTCCAACTGATACCTATAAAGCTTTGACGAATTTTTCTTATCCTTACTGGGCCTCTTTTCCGATGAAAATTGCGACTCAGAATGTTGGAGGAATAACCGCTGATGATCAATGGGGAAGTGTCGGGTATGATTATGCAGGGATTGACGATAATTTTTCCGTTAATTATCTGCACAGCGCGCGCGGGGTTGAGGCTGTTCCGGGCAGGGGATATCAGCTTAAACCAATGGGACGCGACAGGGGATACCCGACTTATGGCATGCTGGTGTATATTTTCAGGGCTCCGCGGCCCAAGGGTCTGGTGCGCTGGACAAAAGTGTCTTTTGATTATGCCAGCGCTACGGCTGCCGACAAG
>JAQTRI010000246.1:0-3362 GCA_028711905.1 Candidatus Wallbacteria bacterium
CTCTTCCGATCTAACTTATGCGGCATGTGAAACAATTTATCAGAAAATCCTTCCGGATTCCACAACTCATCCGGGAAACTTGCAATTTTACCCTCTCCAGAATAACATGGAAAAAATATATGTTAAACCGGGAGAAAAAATGACAATCCGCAAAAAACAGGTGACTGCAAAAGCGATGAAACACGAGGCTGACAACAACACTGTGAAATCAGTGAAAAATGGGAATAGCAATGGCAAAGGGAACTCTCCTGTAAAGGTAACCATGGACCTGCTGACAAAACTTCCTAAAACAGATCTTCACTGCCATCTTGATGGTTCGCTCAGGGTGGCTTCGATTCTCGAAATGGCGCGGGAATACAAGGTGAAACTTCCGACTTTTGACGAGGAAGGCATTCGCAAGATCGTTATCAAGGAAGAACATTGCACTTCTCTTGTGGATTATCTCAAGGCCTTTGAAATCACCCTGATGGTTCTACAGGAGAAAGACGCTCTTGTCAGGGCGGCGTTCGAACTGGCTGAAGACGCGGCTGCAGAAAATGTGCGCTACCTCGAAGTGCGTTACGCTCCCATTTTGCACTTAGAGCGCAAGCTTAACCTGACAGAGGTTGTTGAGGCAGTGATTGAAGGCCTGAAAAAGGCTGAACGCAAGTACCAGATCCGGACCGGAGTCATTATCTGCGGGATCAGGCACATCAGCCCCGAGTATTCACTGCGCTTAGCAGAACTGGCGGTTGCGTATAAAAATCTCGGTGTAGTTGGGTTCGACTTAGCAGGTGCAGAGGCGGACTATCCGGCCAAGCACCATAGAGAGGCTTTTTACCTCGTGCTCAACAACAATGTCAACTGCACAGTTCATGCCGGTGAGGCATATGGACCTGAGAGTATCGGCCAGGCTATCCATTATTGCAGCGCTCACCGTATCGGGCATGGCACGCGCCTGAAAGAAGACGGCAATCTTCTTAATTATGTCAATGATCACCGCATCCCGCTGGAAATGTGCCTCACATCCAACATACAGACCAGTTCAGTCAAGAATTTTGCTGATCATCCTTTGAAGTTCTACTATGATTACGGACTGAGGGTGACCATCAACACAGACAACCGACTGGTATCCAACACCAATTCCAGCCAGGAGCTCTATCTGGCCCACAAGCATTATGGATTCGACATTTACGAGTTGATCAGGCTGCAGAAGAGCGGAATCAAGAGCGCGTTCCTTCCGTACCGTGACAAGGTCAGGCTGTTCAAGGAAATGATGGACGAAACCAGGCTGCTTCTTGGGGAAGATGTAAAAAATGTATGAGAAGAATCATTCGCGGCCTGTTGATGTTGTGCTTGATGATGAAAGCCTGAACCTGATCGAGCCTGAGGAGGGCATAGAAAAGGGCAGGCGGATATTCGTCAACCGCAACCTGAGGCTCGACAAAATCAAGGCTGTCGGTTTTGACATGGACCACACATTGGCAGTCTACAATCGCGACACGATCGAGCCTTTGGATTTCAGCCTCACGATTGAGCGCATGATCTCTATGGGATATCCTGATTCCCTGAAGGGCATTCCCTATGATAAGAATACCATGATCAGGGGTCTGGTGATTGATAAAAAGCATGGGAACATCCTCAAGGTCGACCGCCACGGATATATTTCTGTGGCGCGGCACGCCGGCAGGGTGCTTGGAAGCGTTGAAAAGCGCGGTCACTACCAGAATGAACGAATTGATCTCAAAGAAGGCCGCTTTAATTCCATTGACACCCTGTTCGGCATTCCCGAAATACTCCTGTTTTTTCATCTGACCGACATGAAAGACCGCGGAGACGCATTCATTTCAACGAAAAGTTATACTGAGATCTATGATGATGTCCGCGTGTCGATCGATGGTGTTCACCGCGACGATACTCTGAAAAGCCGGGTGCTGAGCGATCTGATGCGATATTTCAAGAAAGATGTCAAACTCCCGCTGTGCCTACACAAATTCCGCAAATCCGGCAAAAAACTCTTTCTGCTGACCAATTCCGAGGAATACTACACGGAAAAGGTGCTGTCCTGCATCCTGAGCGGCAATATGCAGCAATACCCCGACTACAAGGACTTTTTCGACCTGATCATCTGCCGGTCCGGCAAGCCCGACTTTTACCAGATCGAAAAACCTTTCTGCGATGGACAGGGAAAGATGCGCCAGGGGGGATGCGCCAGGGAGATGGAGAAACTCCTCGGATGCCGGGGTGACGAGATCCTGTACTTCGGAGATCACACTTTTGGTGATATTCTGGTGGCTAAAAAATATCTGGGCTGGCGCACGGCAATGGTGATCGAAGAACTGGAGAGTGAGATCCACAGCCAGAATGGAACAGAAGGACTGTACGAAGAATACTTTCATTGCATGCGTGAGAGGGATGAGAAGTATTTAGCCACATCCAAAGACTTCCGTCGCATTAACGCGCTCAGGCTGAAAAAGGTCCAGAATTTCGGCGACCTGACGCGAGCTGATCTGGAGTCTATCGATGCAGAATATCAGGAGCTGTTTACCAAGATCGGGGAAAACGAACGCCAGATTACCGAAGCGCTGGTTTTTCTCAGGGACACTGAGCAGCGGATTATGGAGCAGTTCAACCCTTTGTGGGGGCCACTGTTCAAAGCTGGAATGGAGAAGAGCAATTTCGGTCGCCAGGTGGAGACATATGCTTGCGTGTATACTTCTCGGGTCAGCAACTTTTTTCTCTACCCGGCAGACAAATATTTTATGGTGTTGCGGGATCTGATGCCCCATGAGCTGTAATGAACTGACCCTCTTGAAGCAGCTGATCGCCATTCCGTCCCCGTCCGGGGGCGAGGCTGCAACACGAGAATTTCTGGCCGGCATCCTGGCAGGGGCAGGACTTCAGATTTCAGTTCAGTCATTCCTGCCTGAAAGAGCCAATCTTCTTGCCCGCTCAGGCACAGGGGGCAAATACTGTCTGTTGCTTTCCGCACATATGGACACTGAGATGGCGGAAAACGCTTCTCAATGGGAGCATGCCCCTTTTGACGCAGCTGAATTACGCGGTCGCATTTACGGACGGGGTGCCAATGACACCAAGGGAACCCTTGCCGCTTTTATGCAGGCCTTAATCGAATCAGCGGCTTCCATTCATTCCGGAGAGGTGATGCTGGTACTCACCTGCAGCGGAGAAACCGACAATTCCGGCGCTTTTGCGCTAAGGGAGCATGACTGGTTGAACGGTAGATCCGTCACAGGTGTTATTGTGGGGGAGACCTCGTATGACGAAAAGTACAAGAGTGTTTTTCGATCGTACCCATCCATCAGACTGGGCGGAACCGGGAGAATGGAAGTAGCAATGACCGGGGATTTTTCGTCCCTGAT
>JAQTRI010000246.1:3372-5826 GCA_028711905.1 Candidatus Wallbacteria bacterium
CCGCCTGCCTTCTGGAAGGGGAGGCGGCCGGGGCGTATGACCCGATCATTGGCTCCGGATATTTCAGGGTTCGCCGCTGTCTGGGATGGCGGTCCGGGGAGAAGCCAATGTCACATTTCCAGATCCAGGCAGAATCCAGGCATGGAGCTGGTGAAAAAATCGCCCGTAATCTGGCAGTGGATCTGCTGCGAGTGGCGTTCCGTTTTGATGAAGTGGTCTGCCTGAGTGTTGCTCCTGCCAAAGCCCCTGATGGAGGGATTTTTCTTAGTATGCCGGATAAGGGAGTGATTGGATTATCCTCTCCATTGCGCGAGGCTGAGATCAGAGAACTTTTGGAACGGCTCGGATACATTATGGAGCAGTATGACGAAAGTATTCCGGAATGTGAAAATTCCGTGATTGTTGATCGGCACACCATTGCCGGTGAAACCCTTGAATCGATCCGGGAAGATGTGGAAAACAGGCTGAAACGATTTACTGATATCAGCATCAGCTATCCCGGAAGAAAACCGCCTTTTTTACGCGGGTGGCAGCAACCGGTGAATCATCCGTTTACCCAGACTGTGAACGGGTCAGTGCGTAAAATCAACGGCAGAGCGCCTTTAGCTGTTTATCGCACCGGACCTTCTGATGCCAATATCTATGCCGTGGATTTCGGTTTTCCCACAGTGGCGTATGGAACATATGGCGGCAATGCCCACGCCCGCGATGAATGGGTGCTGGCAGAGAGTGTCACTGAAGTAAAGAACACTGTCAGGGAGATCATTTCCAGGCTGGAAGCCGGAGCATAGGAACGCAGGGATTCCCTGTGATCTCCGCACTAATTCAATTTATACATGATTACACTTGCTGTTTTTTCACATCAGGATAAAATTGAATGAAATATGTGTAAGAGGGAGTACGAATTTGCCAAACAGGAAATAGCGAGACGCGACCCTCGTCAACTTTTTCTGTTGACGTTATATAAAATTGGGAGTATATTCCTAAATAGTTAAACTAACTCGGAGGAAACTCCCGTTGGAAAATCTCAACAGAATACTGGAAATAAACCTTCCTGCCCGACAATCAGCATTTTTATGGGGGCCGAGAAAGACCGGCAAGTCTACATACCTGAAAGGCAGATTTCCCAGAAGCCTGGCATTTGATTTTTTAAAGACCGACCTGTTTTTTGAGGTTGCGAAAAATCCTGCGATCCTGCGGGAACGCATTCTGGCTGCAGATGCAGCAACATTGAAGGAACCGGTAATCCTCGATGAAGTGCAGAAAGTGCCGCAAGTGCTTGACGAAGTGCACTGGCTGATCGAACACCTGAACCTGAGGTTCGTGCTTTGCGGCTCCAGTGCCAGAAAGCTGAAGCGGGGTCATGTGAACATGCTGGGGGGCAGAGCCTGGCGCTACGAACTCTTTCCTCTGACCAGCCGGGAAATCGGGAAAATTGATCTGCTGCGTGTTCTGAACCATGGACTGATACCGGTGCATTTTCTGCAGAGTGACGAATACTGCCGCAAGTCCCTGAAAGCATATGTGCAGGATTATCTTCGGGAAGAGGTGTTTGCTGAAGGCCTGACTCGGAACATACCGGCATTTTCCAGATTCTTTGACGCTTTCGGATATACCCACGGAGAGATGACCAGTTACACCAATATAGCCCGCGAATGTGGTGTGGATTCAAAGACTGTCAAGGAATACTACCAGGTGTTGATCGACACGCTGCTGGCTGTCAGGGTTGAACCATTTTCCAGACGGCAGGCGCGGCAGGTCATCACCAGGGCGTCCAAATACTATCTGTTTGATGTCGGAGTGGCGGGTTGCCTGACTAAGAGGCTACTGCGGGAAGTAAGGGGCGCAGAGTTCGGCAAGGCGTTTGAGCACTTTATCCTGATGGAGCTGGTGGCATACAGATCCTACAGCAGCAAGGAATTCGCTCTGAATTTCTGGAGGACTAAAACCGGCCTGGAGGTCGATTTTATTCTGGGGTCCGGGGAAGTGGCAGTTGAGGTTAAAGGAGCCGGCAGGGTTACCTCAGGCGACATGAAGGGGTTACAGGCTTTTCAAGAATCTAATTCCAGGATCCGGAGCATTCTGGTGTGCAATGAGCCTGAGAAAAGGCTGCACGGAAAAATCGAGATCATGCCATGGAAGGACTTTCTGGACCTGTTATGGGACGCCAAAATCATCTGAATCGGAACGAAAGCGAAAGGCGAAATGAGGAAATCTGCATTGAACTGATTGACAGCTTTTTTCATAGGGGACCCCGCATTCACGCGAAACGGGGAATTCTTTTGTGGCGGCTGAAAAGAGGCAGTTGGTACAACAATCTGATATGACTGGGGAACGGTGCTCTTCGAGCTTGCGCATCAGTTCCATCGGAATGTGTAGTCATAACGCCAGGCTTCTCGGCATCGGGGGACAACGGGGGGGACAACGGGGTCAGGGCTTGGTGGGGGTCAAAGG
>JAQTRI010000247.1 GCA_028711905.1 Candidatus Wallbacteria bacterium
GGGCTTCCGGACGAAACCTGGATCGACTTACCGGATCAAGCAGCAGGGAGATAGCGCTGGCCGCCTCAGGAGCAGTGTCAAAAAGAATGCCGCTCCTGCCGTTATCCAGCATTTCCGGAATGCCGCCGGCGCGTGTGGCCACAACTGGAAGGCCGTGGAACAAGGCTTCAATGAGTGCGAAAGGCAGGGCGTCATACTTTGAGGTCAGGATAAAAATATCAGATGATGCCATCAGGTCCCGGACATCGTCCCTGAAGCCCAGGAGCTTTACAGGCAGCGATTCACGGCTGATCCGGTCCTGCAGCGCTGATTTGAGAGGTCCTTCTCCAGCTAAGGCGAAAAGAACAGGGAAATTGCGGCAGGCAGAGGCAATATCCAGGAGCAGGAATGGATTTTTTTCCTCTACCAGGCGACCGGCTGAAAGCACAACAACAGTGTCTTTATTGATCCCAAGTTCAGGCCTGATGTCGCGGTGATTCCCCTGCCGTACCGGGTAGCCATAGGGGATGGTAACGAGTTTTTCCCTGTTTATTCCTTCTGAAAGCATCTGTCGTTCGATTGCGCGGGAAACGGCTATAACGCGGTTGCACCTGTTGAGAGCGAAACAGTCAGACCTTTTCTGCAACCAGGTTTTTTTCAATCCCCAGCCGTGCACTACACTCAGGTGAAGTGGTGTACCATTGATTCGCCCCCCGGCAGGTTCTGACCGGCGATTCCCTGAAATGCGGAGGGCTGTTTCCGCGATCATAGAGCAGTACCCGGTGTGGCTGATCACTAAAGACGGCTGGTAACGGCGGAACAGTCCGCAAAGTGCACCAGAGGCGTAAGCCCAGCGGAAGATACTTCTCTTGAAAACAGGGAGGGGAAAAAGGCCGGTTTGCCACAGGCGGAACTCTCCCCACAGTGACGGCGAAGACAAAAGACCTTCCTGCGGTAAATCAGGATTGTGAACCACTACATGACGGAATTCAGGAAAGACCTTAACCAGGTTCAGGGCATGGTTGGCTGCGCCAGGCACTAAAAAAGGCACAATCTGCAGCATTGTCGGCATGGAAGCATTATATCAGAAGTCACGGTGGGGAAGGTGGTGATAAGTAGGGGCACGCTGCCTCGTGCCCGAACTGCTATCTGGAGCATGGTTTTCATGGAAGCATTGTATCAGAAGGCACGGGTGGGAAGGTGGTGATAAGTAGGGGCACGCTGCCTCGTGCCCGAGCTGTAAAAGCGGATAAGCGATTATGCGCGAAAGCGTTTAAGCGGGGAAGACCGCCGCAGATCTGATTTCACCCATTACCAATTACCAATCACTAATCCAGTTCGTCCAGAAAATAGATTTTCGGCGGGGGGAAGCCGTTGAAATTAGTGTTGTATTCTACTGTGTATGCCCCTGTGTTGAGAAAATAAAGTTTATCGTGCTGAGAAAGAGGCAATGGCAGCAGGATGGTGTCATAGATGACATCGATGCTGTCGCAGGTTGGACCTGCCAGGTGGAATTCCGCCAGATGCTCGGACTGGTCGAGATCGGTTTTTACTTCATAGCGGAAGTTTTCAATCGTTTCCATCAGGCCGTGAAAAACACCAGCATCGATAAAAAGCCAGTTTTCTCCACTGCCCTCGCGCTTGGTGATAACGGAACCAACCATGATGCCGGCATCGCCGACCATGTATCGACCGGGTTCAAGAAACACTGCCGGCTTGGTTTCGAAATATTTTCCCAGGAAATGGTTTACTTCATCGGAAATTTCGCTCAGGCTGGGGATGGATTTCAGGTGCTGGATGGGGAACCCTCCACCGAGGTTAATCATGGAAAGCTCAATGCCTTTCTGGGCCAGTTCCGTAAACACGAAGTGGCATTTTTCCAGAGCAACGGGCCAGCGCTTGGGATTGTAACACTGTGATCCGACATGGAACGACAGGCCAAAAGGTGTTAACCCGAGTTTTTTGGCCAGTTTCAGGAGTTTAACGGCGTCTTCCTTGGAAGTGCCGAACTTATGCGAAAGAGGCCAGTCGCTGTCGCCGCTGTCCATTTCCAGGCGGATGAACACCTTGGATTTCGGGGCGCACTCAGCAATCTTTTCCACTTCAAGAGTGGCGTCAGCGACAAAGTATCTGACACCAAGTTCAAATGCGGCGCGGATGTCGGAGTCGCGCTTGATAGTGTTGCCGAAACTGATTTTTTCAGGCGCAACACCTAAAGAAAGAAGTTTTTCGATCTCATTGCGTGAAGCTGCGTCAAAGCAACAGCCGAGACGGTTTAAGAGCGTGATGATCCTGGGATGGGCATTGGCCTTGATCGCGTAAAAAATCTGGGAATTCGGAAAAGCTTCAGCTAAGGCACGGTATTTTTTTTCCACTACTTTCAGGTCCATGATCAAGAAAGGCGTGGGCAGGGTTTGAGCCAGTCTGCGGATTTTAGCAGTAAGTTTCAAGCCGCACCTCCTGTATAAAGTGAATGAATAGTATCATCACAATGTTGAATTATCAAAACTTTAAACCGGGTGACCCGCGATAATAAAAAAAACCCCGGCGCTGCCGGGGTTTTTTTGTTACAACAGGAGAGATTACTTCTTCTTGTTGACGACATCTTTCAGGCTTTTGCCCGGGCGGAATTTCGGGACTTTGCAGGCCGGGATCTTGATGCTTTTCTTGGTCTGCGGGTTCCTGCCGGTGCGTGCGGCTCTCTGCTTGACTTCCCAGCTGCCGAAACCGGTGATGGCGACTTTTTCGCCTTTTTTCAGGGCCTTGGTCACCGATGTGGTGAAGGCGTCGAGAGCGGCCTGGCTGTCTTTCTTGGTCAGCGATGCTGCCTTTGCGATGGCGTCGATCAGTTCACTCTTGTTCATTCTGTGTTCCCCTTTTCGTATGATTTCGCTTTAAAAAGCTTATTTTTAAGATAGAAGTAATTGAAAGGGTTGTCAAGAAAAAGCATTGCGACAGGCCTGGTTGAGCAGGAAATCCGCGTTTGAACATATGTTAATAATGTTGTGGCACAGCGAAATACGATGCGCCGAAAAGGGGGTTGAAAAGTCCTGTCAACGGCGGGACTTTCACGGACCACTCGACCAAAAAACCCTGTCGTATCATGAAAAACGACCGGATGACCATCCGGAAAACCACTATTTACAAGCGCTGCGGCGGATCGAGTCCCAGCATTTAATGATTCTATCGAACTTTGAGCTGTTCAGCAAAAAAGTGTGACGGCTGGAGCTGCAGATTGCGTAATGAATGCCGCTTGTCATTCCTGAAAGAGAAAGGCGAGTCTCTTCGCCTGACAGGCTTTCAGTCGCCATGGTAAAGACGGCTTCGGCTGTTTCGCTGTAACTGCCCGGTGTTGCTATGCCTTCGCAGGAGAGTGGTGAAAAGCACTTAAAAAGGGAATCGACTTCGGCAGTGTCGATTGAAGCTGCATGCGGGCTGTCCGTTTTCCAGCCCTGGGAGCGGGAAACAATGATTTCATCAGTTCCGTAGACCATTTTAAAGCGGACGACCCTGTCCTGGTCGAAGCGGAAAAAATCCTTGCTGATCCAGTGATTGGGGTCTGTCGAGCAGAAGGCTGTCAGGTTGAAACCCGCGAGATAGACCTCGTTTTTCCCTTTAATTCGAAAATAGGCGCAGGCATAATCAGGCCCGCTTTTACCGACTTCCAGTACAGCCAGATTTTTTTCCCCGGCTGAGATGGTCAGAGTTAACGGCTGTTTCCCGATGCCGAACAGCGGGGCCTTTTCAGGATTGGCTGAAGCAATGTCCAGAACATTCAAATTCGGCAGATGTTTGAGCAGGGAGTTGCAGAGGGCCGGATCAGCCGGGGAATCAATAGTTTCCACTTGCCATGAGCCTGATCTTAATGACAGGTCAATCCGGCTTCGGCCTGAGATGCTGATTTTGGTCACGCTCTCCGGATGCAGTCCGGCAAAGGGCTTGCGGTTCTTCAGGTTCAGACTGTAAGTGCGGTCTGTCAGGATCAGCAAGACGGCTGCTGCTGCAAACAATAGAACAGGAATAAACAGCAGAGGCGGCTTTCTCAAGGATAGCCGTCCTTTCTTCTGAGAGACAGTTCATACAACCTTCTTTTTCTACGGCGCAACACCAGGCGGACTAAACCTGCGAATGAGACAATCAAAGGGGGCAGGAACAGGTTCAGATATTTGGCGAAAAACTTGGTTCTTTCGATCGAAGACTCTTTCCCCTGCCGGTATAGCTCGGTGTAGCGATTGTCTGAGAACAGCGGCCGCTCGCCGGAACCCTTGGCTCTGATCGAAGTCAGATCGTCACCCAGCGTAAACCAGTCAACCATATTGAGGGCGAAAGACAGGTTCCCCTCATGCCTGGCTACAAAGTCATCAGTAAGGAAAAGAGCGTTAGAAATGACTACAGCCTTGGCCTCGCCCCTGTCAGGGGTTATTGTGATTTCGTCGGTTTTCAATTGCGGATTCTGTGCCATCAGGGATGCGATCAATTCCCGGGACAAAGGGGTTTTCTCATAGATACTGCGATATTTGCCCCGGAAACATGCGCCAAAAATCTTGACAGGGTTTTTTCTGTCGCTGAGATGGAAGTTCTGCTGCGGATCGAGATTAAATCCGCTCAGGTCTCCACTGAATTCCGTGCCTGAGAAAACCGGAGTCAGGCTTGTTTCGCGGGTATCGGTGATGATTTCTGCCACCCATGGCAGCGTGATGGATGAAATGCGGTTGAAAAAAGGCAACTGATCGGAGAAATACAGGGGCTGGATCTTGATGAACAGGTGATAGGGAAGAGAAAACTGCACCAGTCCATTGCGGAATGTGCCAAGGTTGCAGGATCGGTCATAGACCAGCTTCGGTTCGATACGCATGCGCATGCCGGCTAAGATTTGATCCAGATTATGCTCAACGATGGTTCCAAACATCATCTGGTTTGGTTCCAGAACCTGCAAAAGCAGCATAAGTTTTCCGCCGGACGCAAGATACCGGTCCAGCCTGTAACGCACGATTTCCGTGATTTCCCGGGGATAGATCAGGGCCAGCAGCGCGGCTTTTTCAGGGACATCCTCTTTAGCCAGATTGATGAAACGCACCTGGTACTGCTTTTCCATGTTCCTGATCAGCGCGCGGTACTTTTCCATGACCTGCTTATCGTACTCGGATTCGCAGAGTCCGATCAGAATTTCCGGCATAACGCGGCCGACAACGCGTTTGATGCCTGAGGTTATTTCATATTCCAGATTGGAAATGTTGTTAACGACAGGGATAGTGGCTTTGCGATCCTCGTATAGAATGCCGATCCCCAGGTAACCTTTGATGGCCTGAACCTTGTCCCGCTCCAGGATGTTCATCTGTATCTCGGGTACGCCAAGGGTCTGGGCGAGCTGCGCGTATTCGGAGTTTTTTCTTGGGTCCAGGAATTCTATGTTGAGCCTGGATCCGCCATAAGCTTTGTAATCATTGAGAATGTTTCGCACATGTTCTTCGATGTTCCGATAAGCGGGTGGCAGATCCGAACTGAAGAAGCATTTGATTGATACGATGTCGTCCAGACCGGACAAAAGCTTGATGGTGGGTCCGGACAGGGAGTACAGCCTGTCTTCTGTCAGATCGATACGGAAGAATCTAAAGTAAGCGAGGAGGTTGATGGTTATCAGAAAAAGAAAAAGAACGGCTGTGCTGAACAGAGGATCGAACTTTTTGTGGTGTGCGGATTTCATGTTTTCCCCTCTTTCAGCTCTGCCGGCGCGACAGAGCCAGGATGTTCAGGTGGAGAGAGAACAGGATCAGCGAAGAGTAGTAAACCAGGTCTCGTACATCGAGCACTCCCCGGCTGATGCTCTCG
>JAQTRI010000248.1 GCA_028711905.1 Candidatus Wallbacteria bacterium
CAGGAATCGGGAAAAAAGTCCGGCTCAGGAGGAAGAAAAGTGACAGGAATTTTTCATGAGGGTATACTGTGAAGGTGGGTCAATTTTCGTTGACAAAGGTGGGTCAGGATTCGTTGGCAAAACACAGATCAAATGTGGCTAGTCCAATACCCCATCGTTCCATTGTCTGTGCAAAACGGTGATAGTTCTTCTCTTGCCCGGGGGGGACTACGATTATTGAATGTTCTGAATATGATTTAGCCTGTTGGGCTTGGAATACAGCTCTTTTGGGGTTGTTAAGCTTCAATTCAAACGCCCAGAGTTCAATTGCTTGATTTACAAAATCTACACTCTGGACGAATGAGTTTGATTTGGTCTTTGTTACCAATCCCTTTTTAATCAAATTGTTCAAATGTGTTACAACAGATTTTCTTGAATATTCGCAGTGCGATATCAGATAATCAAGAGTTCGCGCGGCTTTAGGCTTGAGCAAACTCAAAATCGTCGGGCCGACATGGCCGATATCTTTGTCAAGTTGATCGATCCTGCGATTGCGGTTTTTACGCACTGCAATGAAATCCGGTGTTCCCTGTAAACATCCGACGTCACGAAAAACTTCATTGAAACGGCCTAATCCCGGTAGACCTTTTCTGGATTTGAGCTTAACCAGAAAGGCATCAGCCATCTGCTCTTCAGTGTAACCGAAAGCGCGTGATCTAGAACTCAAAAAACACCTCTAAACCGCCACAGCGGAAGCCGTTTAAATTCGCTACCCAGTGTGTAGCGAATTTGCATTACATTCACGAACCAGACAGTTCAGTCAAATTCCTCAAGAAGGCTGCGAATTCGGAAAAGGTATTGTGCGAAAAATTCCAGACCTGTTGTCCCGAAGCCACATCAATCCGGTTAACAGGCTCATGCATTCCGGCAAGGAAAGCCAACATCCGGGCCTTGGACTTGTTCTTCGGCTGCCTGTCCTGTTGGACTTTCTTACTGATACAGTCCATGAAGCTCTCGACACATGGAAACGCAGGATCATCGGCAACGGACGAAAGCAGCAAGTCTTCAAGGCTGCCTTGTGTGCCGAACCCCGGCATGATGAACGCACCCACAGACAGGTGTCCGGCCGTGATGAAGCTGTTGTGGCTGGCGACAGCGGGAAAAGAATTGTTCGATAAAGCGGAATTCAGGCTCTGTAGAGCGCGCGAACTGTCATCTTCCGCATCCCGGACAATGCCGAGTGCTTTGACGGCATTGAACCCGGTGGCTTTTTTCACCAGGCGGAGTTTGTTCTGCAGATTGTTGATTCCGCAGTATTCCTGCACATAAACATTCCTGATACTCAGCGCGTGCAAAAAATTGATGTAAAAGCGCACTGATGCCTGATCTTCCACGAGCAGAAGACCCGGGCGGGTGATGGAAATCGGCTTGAGCTCAGTCGCCATCACCGGACCTCGAAATTGGATTCAAGAGATCCTTTGAGAAGCTCATGGTCAAAAACGATCGGTTCGATCCGGTCATTGATTTTCTCAAGCCTGATGTACCTGAATTCATCTGCCATGCCGGCATTTTTCGCACCCAAGATAGACTTAGAAAGTAATTCATAGCTGTGCGTAGTGGCGAAAAGCTGGACATTGTAATCCTGACAGGCTCTGGCAATGGATTCCCAGATTTTGCTTTGCACAGAATGATGAAAGCCGTTTTCAATTTCGTCGACAAAAACAACTTTGTCTTTGCACATGATGATTCCCAGCAGAATCTCTAAAAGACGCATCGTTCCACTACCGAGAAGCGCCAAAGGTAATTTTTCGGAAAGCCCGATATCACAATGAACCACCGGTAAGCCGCCAGAATGGATCGAATTTAGGGATGCAATACGTGGTTCAATCAACTTTAGATATTCAACGACTTTGTCAGCCTTTTTTGATTTGTCGATCTCCCCGAACCAGTTGGAAACAACCGCTTCGTTGATGCGGGAAGCAGATGTAATATATACGGATTCAGGCGCTTTAACAGACGAATTCATTAACGGATAGTATGTGTCTGTAACTGCCCAATGATTGTTCGGATTTTGATTGATGGTGTAACACCAGTGAAATGTATCGTTTCCCTTTAGTAAATTGAAATGTAATTTTTCATTAATCCCATTTTTCCCACCGAAGTATGATCCCGCAGTTTCTGATGAACCTGCAGTAATCAAATTATTGACTAGTTGATTTACCGGGGGGGTATACATTTCAGGATTATCATTTTGGATGTACTCAATCACTAGTAAGTTCAAATCAGCTTTTATTTTGATAGATTCATCGATCCGGAAGTTATGGTATAAGGGGAACCACAGCAACTCCGGTGCCGGAGCCGGGTAAGTAAGACCTTTGACATCATACATGGTTTGAATTTTCTTCCATGCGAAAATTTCATCCTGGAAAATCATCAATGCTTCCAGCAGCGCCGTCTTTCCGACATTGTTCATCCCGCCGATCAGGTTGATCCGGGAAAAACCTTCTGCTTCGAAGCTGTCAAAGCATTTGAAGTTTTTGATGCTGATTTTCTTGATCATGTTGTCTCCAGGCACATACAGAAAGCTCCGCAGTTTACCTAAATATCAATTCTACATTGAATTATGGCTATATTCAATGCTCCATCAGCTCAGATGCCATCTGATTTTGAACAATTCTCTCATCGTCAGGCTCTGTTCCATCCTCTTTTCCGTTTCCTCGATCAGAGTATCCTTGTTTTTCTCTACTTTGTCCTGCTCCTGGAACAAATTGTACCGCATTTCATTGCGCTTTTTCTCAAGCTCCTTGATCTGTCTCTGCGCAGCGACTTTATCTTCAAGCTTCAGAAGCTTCTTGGCCTCGGTTTTCATGGTTTTAATATCAGCGTCGAGCTGCTTGAGCTGAATTTCCAGGCTTTTTTTCACATCCTCTGCCCATTTGTCGAGCTTTTCCAGTTCCTCTTCAAAGAATCTGGCGTTTCTCTCAGAGCATTTCTGAATAATTTCGCTCTTTCTGGCGTATTCAATCCCAGCCAGCTCGTCTTCAAAGCCGACACTTTCCAGAACTTCGCAGATTTCAGCCGGCAGAGTCATCATCCTCTGGCATTGCTCATCATCCAATGCAGTTCCGTCATCACAGATGGCGCAAAGCAGCACATGGTCCTCAGCCTCAAACGCTTCTATGGAAAAAAGGCTGCATTGCAGCCAGCCCGATTTTCCGATCAGAGGCTCTAAAATCGATATTTTCTTTCCGCAACTGCTTAAATTGAAGTACAGTTCCCGCCATTCAAGCTCTTTACTTTTACAGGCATTGATGATCTTCTGAGCCAGAGGATGGCCGACACGATATACATTGGCGTCATCAATGTTTTTTCCCATTTTGTACGGCCCGCTGTTGATCTTCTCGCCTGGGAATGGATTTTTCGTAAGCAGGAACGAGTTGTCCCCTCTGTCGAACCTGGCATAGCCTTCCAGGAAGTGCCTGGTGATCCTCCAGAGCCATTCCTCATAACGATTCAGATAATCCCGGCTTTCATCGTAGCTGACGCGCAGTTTTTCCCGCACCTGCTCATCGAAATTCTCCAGAAGTTTGAGCTTGGTGATTTTCATGTTATCGGAAATCGATGATTCCAACTCTTCCTGCAATTGATCAAAAGCAGTATTGATTTCCTCGGAAGACCTGCAGCGTTGATAGATTTCAGCAATGCGCTTTTCAAAATCCACGCCCGATTCAATGGCGCCCAGCACTTCGTCGCTGGCACCGAAAACCCCGCTGAAGAGCTTGAATTTTTCGTCCAGGATTTTGTAAACGCGCTGATCAGCCTCGTTTTTCCTGTTGAGAAAATTGATCACTACCACATCATGCTGTTGGCCGTACCTATGGCATCTGCCGATTCTCTGCTCGATGCGCTGCGGATTCCAGGGCAGATCGTAATTGACCACTATGGAGCAGAACTGCATGTTCATGCCCTCAGCCGCAGCTTCAGTGGCAATCATGATGCAGGCCTCGTTCTGGAAATATTCAACCAGTGCAGCACGCATGTCTGAGGATTTTGATCCGGAGATACGATCAGTGCCTTTGTGTTTCTCGATCCAGGCTTTGTAAACATCCTTGGACAACTGATCTGAATTTGAGCCGTTGAACAGTACAATCTTGCCTGCATACTCAGTGGATTCCAGCAACTCTGCAAGATAAGTCTGGGTTCTTGTCGATTCGGTAAAAATCAGGGCTTTTCTGTGGCCTCCAAGGTATTCGATCTGATCAAAACCAAGTCTCAGTGCCTTTAACAGCTCGTTGCCCTTGGAGTTTTTCAGAATCGACCGGGCCAGATCGCCAAACCTTTTAAGATCCTGGAGTTCAGTCTTGATTTTGGCTATGTCTTCAGCTGTGTACTTGGGTTTCTCCGGTTCTAAACCCGTGTCGTCTGTCCACTCGTCGGCAATTTCTTCCAGTTCTTCATAGTTCTCGGCGATCTCTTCTGCAATGTCCGGGATCGACGCGTTTCTGATCATGCTGCCCAGCCTGCCGGCCAGAGTTTCCAGAGTTTTAGAAATGGCAAAGGACGAAGAAGCCAGTAATTTTCTTAAAATCAGGGTCATCAGCTGGCGTTGACTGGTCGGCAGGGCATAGAGCCTGTCCCTTTGCAGATAATTGGAGACCAGCTCATAAAGTTCCTGTTCTTCGTCAGTCGGAAAAAACTCCCGCGTGATGGCAGTACGATTCGTGTACTTGATGTATTCCAGCACCTGGCTGCGCAAGGTCCGCTTGCACACCGGGCTGATTCGATTTTTCAGCTCAGCGTATGAATTTTCATCGATCCTGGAATACTGCTCTTTGAAACTCTTCAAATCACCGAACAGATAATCGTCAATGATGCTGACTAAGCCGAAGAGCTCCAGCAGACTGTTTTGCAGAGGCGTTGCAGTCAGGAGGATCTTGGGAGCCTGTTCCACGGCCTTTTTGATCGCATTGGCGATCTTGTTCGCAGGTTTGTAGACATTCCTGAGCCTGTGGGCTTCATCGATCACAACCAGATCCCAATTGACCTGGCTGATGTAAGGCTCTTTAGCCCTGGCAAAGTGATACGAGCAAACAACGATCTCATTTTGTACAAAAGGATTTAAATTTCCTTTTTTGATTTCCTGGTTGAAGGATTTGGTCTCTAAAATCAGTGAGGAAATGTAAAACTTGTCCATCAATTCCTGATTCCACTGTTTTCTGATGTTCGATGGCACAATGATCAGGATTTTGCGTTTGCTCTCTGCCCACTTCTGGGCAATCACAATGCCGGCTTCAATGGTTTTGCCCAATCCCACTTCGTCAGCCAGGATCGCTCCTCTGGATAGCGGGGATCTGAAGGCAAACAAGGCAGCGTCCACCTGATGCGGGTTCAGATCAACCTGGGCGTCCTGCAGGACGGCAGTCAGTTTTTCCAAGCTGTCTGACGGGGCGCGTTTGGTCAGCTCATGCGCGAAGTATTTAGCTTGATAGGATGTAAACATTAAAGAACTATAACCATTTCAGAAAAACAAACTGAAATCATATGATATTCCCCTGCCCCGATTCATACCCATTATTCTACTCTATTCCGAATTTCTGTCAATTTTGGCAGGAGGGGACAGGCCGTAAAGAATAATTGAGGATTTGGGCACGGCCAGTCCCCGGAGCCTTTGTTGCCTTAACTCAAAGGTTTCTGCTATCATACTGTCAAAACTCCAGAACCGGGACGGAGGGTGCATGCTTCCAAAAAACAGTAAAAGCGATTACATCATCGATGACAAGGGCCGCAAATA
>JAQTRI010000249.1 GCA_028711905.1 Candidatus Wallbacteria bacterium
GCTCTTCAGCAGAAAATGCACCGCTCTGATACAGAGCCAGGAACTGCTCGCTGACGCCGGAACCGAACAGCAGGGCATCATCGGTGTTGACAGTGACGCGCACTCCGTGGTCGAACAGAACTCTGATCTGATGCAAGGCGTAATCGCTGGAATACCCGAGGCTGATATTGCTCTCAGGGCAGACATTGAGTGCGATCCGGCGTTCCGCCAGAAATTTCATAGCTTCTTTGGACGCTGCTGCAGCAATGCCATGCTGCACTGAAGAGAGATTCAGTTCTTCCACCGCCCGCACTACATCATCGGCTGTACCGGATTCTCCGGCATGGGCTTTGAGTTTCAGGCCTGAGCGCCCAGCTGAGCTGAAAATCTCGCGGAATTCTCCGGCCGGTCTGGCCGCTTCGTCACCGTAAAGATCCACTGACTTGAAAAGTCCGGTTTCCAGGCATTCGTCTAACAAACGACTCAGTTCTTCAACTGCATACATGCGGTTTAGACCGAGTTCCAGTCGGAATTCGATGTGCCGGGCAGTCTCAATGTGCAACCGGCAGATATCACGGGCCATTTCTTCCGCGGATCTCCCGTACAGCCCAGGATAGCGGGCGTCTAAGCTCATCTCCAGCACAGCCACCCCATCTGCTGCAGCCTGAGTGAAAGCTGACTCGAAGAACAGCAGAACTCCCTGATAGCTCTGGTAATGAGGCTTGATGTTGGCATCAGCCCACCGGATCATTCCTGAGATCCCACCGTAAACGGACGGGAAATCAAGCTTCGCTCCCAGTCTTTTGGCTGTGAATTCCCGGCTGCCGCCGTAGATGCCGTGATTGTGCAGGTCGGATTTCGGTACCAGGCGCAGAGCCGCGATATCATCATTCTGCAGCGCGGAGATGAAATCCAGGCTCAAGCGTTCGGAGATAAAGGAACTGCGCATAACTTTCAGCGTTTCGCCCAGACCTTCAAAGCGCGGATTCCAGGGCCTTTTTCATTTCATTCCTGTTGCTGCGTCCTGCCGGTCCCTTGTCCAGGACCCCTGTCACCAGAATGGAACTTCCGGCGACAACGATCCCAGGGGGAGCAGAGTGCCTGAATGTGAACCCTGTGACTCCGGTTTTCCTGATCTCTTCCGCCCCATACTCACGGATGATTTCTTTCATGGCTGCACCGGCGTCTTCCAACAATTCCGACAGATTGCGCAGTGCTGCTTCTCCCTCGGGAATCGTCTCCCATTCCACATTCCACTTCACCCCGGTTCCCAGTTCCTCACTCAGAACTCTGCCCACTTCTTCTGCGCGCCTGGACAAAGCAAGCTTCGTTGGAGCAGGACCGGACGGAGCAGGGGACAACTCGCCTTCGGAAAGCAGATCCAGCACTGCAGAGGCATCGTGCACAACCAGTGTTTCGATGCGCTCGGCGTGGATGTAAGCCGCCTCACCCATGCCACCGCTGCCGGCCAGTTTCAGGAGCAGGGCCTGGCCATACCCTTTGATCATCCGGCAGTCGAGAACCGCTCCGCAGAACGAAGCCCCACCCGCCATGTGCACAGTTACGATCCGGTCCTTTTTTCCGCTCCGGCAGATGTCCTGCAGCACAGCCAGTGTTTCACGGGCTTTCAGCCTTTCCATGGCCCGGCCTACAGTTTCTGTTCCAGAAGTTTGACCAGATGCCTGCTGCGGTCATTAATATCATCGATATTGGTGGCGGTTTTATGGTCGACTGTCAGCACGCCATTTTCAAAGGTAATGCCATTGTAATTGGAAAACTTATTGCTGTTCTTGAACGCGACCTGCTTCAGGCCGGATTTGAGGGCTTCTTTGCCCATTTCGTCCTTGCATATGTCCTTAAAAGCCTCTTCCACTGTATTGAAAAAAACCTTCTTAAAGCATTCCTCGTACATGTGGGAGTATTCGGGAATGGCAATCGCGTCCCAGTCCACTTCTAAGGGGACTTCAAAACCGGCAGCGTCATTAAGTGCCTTTTTGGCGGGTTCGAGATGGTTGTCCTGAAATTCCTTGACAGCTCTTTTTTCGGCGAGACCCATTTGATACCTCCTGGCAAATGATAGCTGCAATTATTGTACAGCAAACATCTCCATGATGAAAACAGACAAACAATAAGAAAAAACCGCAGTTCCCGTTTTTCGCCTTCATCAGTTACATAAGCTGCGGCACGATTATTTCCTTAGTGTAATCATCGAATTTCTTCATGCCGGATTCAGCAACTCCGTTGGACTAAAAGGGTTTCCATCCAACTACAGACCGAAAAACACCCGCTCGAACTGCCCGACCCAGGCTGTGAAGTGCGTGTCTGCAGCCCAGAAACGCAGCCTTCCGTCCTGCAGGGTCAGCGAACCGCCATAAGGATATGATGTGTTTCCGATCTCGCCGGCGATCATGTTGTGATGCTTGTGCACATATTCCATGTAGCCGGATGTGTTGTGGATGAAGCAGAAGCGGATGTGCGGAAAATTCCTGATGGCTGTGATGAAATTAGCGCGCATGTCATCAATGGAATAGCACAGAGAATCACCATCGAAAATACCGGTCAGATGACTGTCCACCAGTTCAGTGATATCCGGGTCTGTACCGTAATTTTCGTTGATCAGCTTCAGAAGCGCGTGATTGACCCTGCCACCCCCTGAAAGCGAAAACTGCTCGAACCGCACGCCCGGCTTCCCTGTTGAGCGCTCCATGTGCCGGAACATGGAAAGCAGGACGCGACCGTTGGAGCCCTGCTGAAATCCGGGCCAGTATTTGGCAACGCTCAGCGGATATGCCACAATAGCCCCCTCGCCGGGCTTGATGTGCTTCTTCATGTCCGACCTGTCCGCTGCAGTCTGGTCCGCATAATCGGCGTTGTGATCGCCATGGTTGCAAAAGTAAATGGCTGTGACATTATCCCTGTTGCCCAGATACCAGAGTCTGGTGTATTCCAGAATCCCCCCTGTGCCGACAAGCTTGGCTTTCAGGCCATCGGAAAATTCCGGCACCTCGCTGCCGCAGAGCAGATATTTCGCATAAGTAAAGCCTTCGACTCCTGAAGCAGTGATGATCTTTCTCCATGAACCTGTGGTGGATATCACAATAACCGCTGCGCCATCAGTCAGAGTTTCCAGAACAGCGTATGAACTTCCCGCGCCTGAGCGGACATTCAGATCATTAATATTGCACAGCCCTGTTTCTTCAGGTATAGACTGGTCGTCTGCAGACTCTAAGTATGATGAGTAAACCCATCCGTCCTCCACTGCCGGGCTGTTGATCTTAGACCAGGACCCGCTCTGCGAGAGCACCATGACCCTGGTTCCGGGTTTCAGTTTAGTGATAACCGGATGCGAAGCTCCAGCCCCTGCGCGCACATTCAAGCCAGAATCAGAGGTCTTCACCATGTAAACTCCAGCGCGAATCACCGGAGCCTCGCCCTGATCCCCGGGCTCATCGTCCGACCCTGAACAGATGAAACGAACCAGGCTCCTGTGCACATGCCCGGAAGAAGTGCCTGAGCGCACCTCATACCAGTCTCCAAAACAGGAAACCACTTCCAACACCGTGCCTGGAGACACATACGAGCCTCCAGAACCGAATGCGGGCTGCTCCTTGAGAATTGCACCGTGCGATCCTGCACCAATTTCCATACTCTCATGCGTAAGATCGATTCGTCCCGGGTCTATGCAAGGTTGAGAAGCACTAAGAATACCGGACAGAACAGGAAGACCTCCACTGAAGGTCAGGAACAGTCGCAGATCCTCCCCGGTCACAAAATTCCTGATATACTCCATAGCCTGATTTTGCTGTTTCCCGCGCAAAAAACTCTCCATCAGGCAGGTCAATTCGTCCTCTTCGTCAAGAAGAGCGTTATACGCCACTGCCGCATTGCTGAACTCCATTATCTCCTGCAGCGCTGTGCGCCTGTTGACTGCCTCGACATAATCAAAAATCAGGTTGCCCGTGTCCCAGGCCCTGCAGCAGCAACAGCTGATCAAAACAACAAGCAGAAAAAGACAGCGCATGGCGCCTCCTCGATGATTCCTGTCTGCCTGTAATCCGGTCTGAATTTATCCCTGCGTGGGGTGACCTGTGCAGACACTATCTCACAAATCGACCGCTCAAGCAAGAAGCATGTTTCAAACCATCTCCTGCATCTGTTCATCGCTACCAGTGATGCCGTGTTTCTTGACTTATGACAGTTTCCCCCATATCATGTCTCCATGCGTATTACGACTCTCCTGTTCCTGCTTTTTGTGATCTGCTCCAGTCTAAGCGCCGAATGGGTCGTGCTTACTGAACTGATCGCACCAGGCACAAGGTCTGAAGGCAAGCGCGGCGTTCTCTCCTTCAACAAGGAAAAGATCACCCCCTACGCCGAACGCATCGTTACCCGAGACGGCCGGGAATTCATTTTCATTGAACCAAAATACACCTGGAGCGATGCCGGGTGGAAACAGGCCAGAACCACACCTCCTAAAGCGCCGGACACAGGCGAAACAGTCATTACCCCTGAAGAACTGGAATCCGGCCTTTATTACGGTGATGTCAACAGCGTCAAATCCGGCACCCCGCCGGCCTGGGTTTTTCTGGAAAATCACCTGTACACAGTATGGATCAGACCTGACCGCATCAATGCCTTCCTCGGACTGACCAAAGAAAGCGGGGCTGTACCCTTTGAATTTCTCTCTGATAAGAGACCCAATATGCTCTGGAACATCTCTTTCTTTCCAACAAGTTTGCTCCTGTCCACTGCCGAAGACTTCCTGGTGGCCGGGTTTGAACGGGAACAGAGTCAGCCCATGATCTACCGCATTTCCAAGGCCCACGGCGCCATTCTCTCCCGCCATCCGCTGCCTGCCGGTTTTGACCAGACGAAAATGCTGCCCTCTTTCGCGATTGATGAAAAAAACCTGTACTACTTTACAGGCGCGATGAAGACCGGAAAGTTCAATATTTATGACCTGGAAACAGAAAAAAAGACCTTTGAGCGACAGATCTATTTCACGCACAAGTCCCCAGTCATCAGCCACGGGGAACGGCTGTTCCTGGCCTATTCAGAAGCTGATCACAAATTCTGCCATCTCGAAGCCTGCTCGCGTAATGGTGAGCGCATCTGGCATTTCCGCACCAGGGAAAGTATCTGCGAACTTCAGCCTTTGGTCGATGACCTGCGCGTGATCTATTTCACGAGCGGCGCAATTTACTGCTTTTCGAACAATTGAAAAAGGCAACCGTTTAATATGTCTGGTTCACTGATCGGTATCATCGATTTTGGAAGCAATTCCACCAGGCTCCTTCTGACCAGGCGCGACAACATTTTTTCTCCGGTCAAAGAACAGGTGACTGTTACGCGTCTTTCTGAGGGCGCTTTTCTCAATCGGCAGTTGCAGAAAGCCCCCATGGAACGCACAATGTCTGCGGCTCTGGAATACCTGGCCGAATGCCGGGACCGCAAAGCCGCAGTCTATTCCTTTGGCACCAGTATCCTGCGCGAAGCAGTTAACAGTGCTGATTTTCTCGCGCTGGCCCGCTTGTCCGGTTTAGAAATCGAGATCATCAGCGGCAATGACGAAGCCCGTTACAACTCTTTAGCAGTAAGGGAATGCTTTTCCAGTCTGGACCCCTTCTTAGCCTGCGACTTGGGCGGAGGAAGCGCAGAGCTGATTTATTGTAACTGCGGGAAATCCATACTTGACAGTCTCCCCGTGGGATGCGTCCGCTATCTCAGGGACTGGGAAGAAGGCCGGCACGAATTCATCAGGGACAATGTGAGAAATCTTTACAATGCAGGC
>JAQTRI010000006.1 GCA_028711905.1 Candidatus Wallbacteria bacterium
GAAATGAAAAAACCCTCTGAATTATTGCCTTTAAGCTGGTATCTTCCACCTGACGGACAGGCCGGGAGCTTTGAATCAGGCAGATAATGGCTCAAAAATTGCAGTCTTCCGACATCGAACCCGGGATAGTCGTCCGGCTGCAGATCGTTTTCTATCAGCCACATATCCAGGGCCGACTCCAAAGCTCGCAGATGAGCGCGGCAGATTCTGATTCTGGTCAGGTTCGTCTGTCCTTCGAAATAACGGGCAACCCCGCTGACATCAGCCCCATGCTTGATCAAAAGCCCGGGAATGGTCTGGGGATTGACAGCCATGGATTCCAGCTTGTTCCGCTCTCCTCTGGCAATGACCTTCTCAAAAGCGATGGACAAAACGGACTGGCCTGCCGGATCTTTCTGGTTGGCATTTGCGCCATTAATCAGGGCCTGCCTGACCCGCTGATAATTACCACATATCACAGCGTCAAAAAGCTCGTTTTCCAGAGGTCCCGCAACGAGTACTCCTGCCATAAGCAGCATCATTACCAAAACCAGTTTCATCAAGCCTCCATAATTTGTTGATCCGGGTCACAATATTCGCTTTTGACCCAGTCCTGCTCCAAACAGCATATCAGAATACAACTTTGTTTTTCCACAATGGATCTAATAAATCACCATTGAAGTCGGGGTATTGAAGGATCAGGGAGATCTGCCGAAACCACCACAGAGCATGGTTAAGCTCTTGGTGAAATGCCGTGTTCATAAACATTCTCCGCGTTGAGCCGTTTTTTCTTGCGCTCAGGCCTGTTCCGGGTATAATTAATTTTGTAGCCAGTATAAGTCCCCTCAGAGGGAAGTATGGAGTATAAGGAGGGCACATGAAACGAGCGATCTTTCCCGTCACATTGTTTTTCCTGGTCTTTCTCTTCCAGCAGGCGGTTTTTTCCAGCGACAAGTCCTGGACCGTAATGGTTTACTCCTGCGCGGACAATGACCTGCAGGACGCACTGCTGGCTGACCTGAACGAGATGGAAATGGTGGGTTCAGGCGATGATGTCAATATTGTAGTGCAGATCGACACGCTCACACCCGTGCGCGCCGACACTTCAGAAACCGGATGGAATACCTGCAGGCGCTATTTCGTCAAAAAGGACGAAGACATGCAGAAGATCGGGTCCGAACTGATCGAGGACATCGGGGAGGTCAACATGGGCGACCCCCAGACTCTGATGCATTTCATCGATTTCTGCCACGCGAAGTATCCGGCCATGAACTATGCCCTGATTCTGGAAAACCACGGTGATGGTTGGCGCAGGAAGAGCAGGGAACAGCAGGTCCGCGGGGTTTGCTATGACGAAACGAGCAGCAACGATGGTCTGACCATGCCGGAACTGAAGCAGGCGCTGGATTATGGCCAGAATGTTCTGTGCGGCAAGATCAAGGCCATGGATTTCGATGCCTGCCTGATGGCAATGGCGGAAGTGGCTTCCCAGATCGCTTCAGCGGTCGATTTCGTGTCTTTCGCCGAAGAGGTTGAGCCGGGACCAGGCAATGATTACACCGCGCTGCTCTCGCAGATCAGCGGCTCCACAGACGGGGCAGCGTTCACCACCGCCGTTGTGGACACTTTCCTGGCCGGCAACGGCCAGAACAACACCAAATCAGCGCTGGATCTCTCGAAACTCTCGGCCATTGAGAAAGCCGTGGACGATTTCGCCGTCTATTGCAGAGACCATATTGACACTGTCAGGCCATCTGTCAAGAGCGCGCTCACACAGGTGAAAAGATTCCAGATCCAGTCCTACATCGATCTGGTGCACATGATGGAACTGATGAAGGGAGACAGTGTCGAGGCCGAACTGTCAGGCAAAATCGATGCAGTAATTGCATCTGTCAAATCCGGAATCATCAAGAACGGGAACACAACCAACGCCAACGGCCTCTCCATCTGGTTCCCTGAAGCCCAGGCCGATTTTACCGCCAAGCCGGACTACCTGGCACTGGAGTTTACTCAGATCACTGCCTGGGGTGAATTTCTCGGTAAGTATCTTTCATCCCCGGATGACACACCGGATGACCCGTCTCCGGATCTTTAAATTCACATGCTCAAGCTACAGAAAGGCTGTCCGGAAACCTGGGCAGCCTTTTTCATTTTTTTAACAGGAAGCAGTATCAGAATATTACCATTGAAGTCGGGGTATCGAACAATCCGGGAGATCTGCCGAAACCGCCGATCGTGCTCGTGACCTCACCTCCAGGACCCAGCCGCACCAGTCTGTGGTTCCATGAATCAGCCACCCAGAGGCCCTCCCCTTCAGGCTCAAAAGCCACATCCATAGGAGTATTGAAGCATCCACCCTGGCCGTAACTCTTCAGAAATTTTCCTGTGCGGGAAAAGCGCTTCACCCGATGATTACCGCTGTCGGCAACCACAAGTTCGTCCCCGTGCAAGGCAAGCCCGGCCGGAGAGTTCAGGCATTCGTCCTGTCTGCCAAAGCTGCTTATCGTGGATAAGCCCTCCCCATCAGGACTGAATCTCTGGACACGATGATTGCCCAGTTCCGTTACCCAGATTGTTCCGTCATTTTCTACCACAATGCCATACGGCCTGTTCAGGCGTCCTGTTGCTTCACCAAAAGAACCGAAAATACCGATCAGTTCCCCTTCGCGGCTGAAGATCTGCAGCCTGTGATTAAGAGTGTCTGCCACAAAAATCCGTTCCTGATGGCAAAAAATACCTGAGAGATATGAGAATTCACCCGGCTCGCTTCCCTGTTTGCCGAATTCGAATTCAAACTCACCTGTAGCAGTGAATTTCTGAATTCTGCAGTTCCGAGAATCAGTTATCCAGAAACCGCAATCACGGTCCCGCAAAATCTTTTTCGGATAGCAGAATCTTCCGGGGGAACTTCCCTGACCGCCGAAAAACAGTTGCACCTGTCCTGAAGTGTTCAGGCACTGCGATCTGTGATTGCCTGAATCAACAGTGGCCAGCAGATAATTCCGGCCACGATTCTCAATGATCTGGTCCTGGAAGGGTGAATTTTTAAGCACTTTATGTTCTGACTGTGATCGCTGATGCCTGGCAGCTTCCCTGCGCAAGCTCCCTGCGTTGCTGTCAGAAGGCCTCCCGCGATAAGTTTTCAGAATCAATTCTTCAGCAGGTCCTTCATCCGGCGGAATATTGGCCGGCTGAAGAGTTTCCTCGGGCAGCCCCACTAATACAGGAACTTCGCCTGAAACATCGAGAAGAAACCTGCGGCCGCGATGTATCAGGTAAATCATGTCCCCATCAACGATAAAATCCGGCATAGGGATTTCACTTCCGCAGTGAAGACAGTTCACGCTTCGGCTCCCACAGTTTCATCAATCTCTTTTTCTTCAGTGCGTGGACGCATGAGCGGAAAAAGCAGAACATCCCGGATAGATGGAGAGTTCGTGAAAAACATCACGATGCGGTCAATGCCGATTCCAAGTCCGCCACAAGGAGGCATGCCGTATTCCATGGCTTCCAGGTAATCTTCATCCATCTGATGGGCTTCCTGATCGCCGGATGCCAGTTCTTTCTGCTGCTCTTCAAAGCGCAGCCGCTGATCCAGAGGATCGTTGAGCTCGGAAAAAGCATTGGCAGTTTCACGGCCAAAGATGAAAAGTTCAAACCTTTCCGTGAATTCAGGGTCTTTCGGTTTTTTCTTAGCCAACGGCGAGACCTCAACCGGAAAATCATAGATAAAGGTCGGATTAATGAGTTTGGCCTCGACATGCGCTTCGAAAATAGCGTAAATCAAGTGACCTTTGCCCATGAAAGGTTGAACATCAAGACCCATGGAACGAACGACTCCGGCAATCCCCTCGCGGTCAAGCCCGGACAAGTCCTGACCAGTATGAATCCTGATGGATTCGAGCATGGTCATGCGCTCGAATTTCGAAAAATCAATCACCTGGTCTCCATATGGCACTTTCCGATCCGGCTGAACCGCTGCCGCAAGATCAGAAAGCAGCGCTTCTGTCAGGTCCATCATGTCAAAAAGATCAGCGTAAGCCTGATAAAGTTCTATCATGGTAAACTCGGGGTTGTGCTTGATGGAAATTCCCTCGTTGCGGAAATTGCGGTTGATTTCAAAAACACGGTCAAATCCGCCGACAATCAAGCGTTTCAGGTATAGCTCCGGCGCAATGCGCAAGTAGAGCTGCATATCCAGGGTGTTGTGATAGGTGACGAATGGTCTGGCTTTGGCTCCCCCGTAAAGCTTCTGCATCATGGGGGTTTCGACTTCCAGAAAACCGCGCTGCTCCAGAAAAGTGCGGATGCGGCTGATGATTTTGCTCCGAATAATAAAAGTATCCTTAACTCCCTTATTCATGATCAGGTCGACATAGCGGCGCCTGTAACGGAATTCGGTATCCTTCAGCCCGTGCCATTTTTCCGGAAGCGGGAGCAAAGATTTGGAAAGCAGCTCGAATTTCTCCACCTTGAGGGTGATTTCACCGGTTTTCGTGGCAAAGAAATATCCTTCGACTCCAACGAAATCACCGATGTCCAGCTGGCGGTAAAGTTCAAAATCCCGTTCACCCAGAACATCCTGCCTGATATAAAGCTGCAGGTTCCCGCTCTGGTCCTCGATATTGCAGAAACCGGCCTTGCCGTGGCCTCTTAAAGCCATCACCCGTCCTGCCACCCGGAAATGCTCGTCTGGAGCTTCTTGTTCCTTAGTCAGATGTGCAAACTTCAGCTTGAGATCACCAAGCATTCCACTTCTTTCAAATTTGGTGATCTGGAAGGGATCGAAATGCATCTCTTCCCGCATCTTGCGTAATTTTTCAAGCCTTACAGCCCTGAATTCATCCATCTGGTCCCCCTGTGCGGTGCTTCTTATCGACCCAAATACTTTAACAGAACAGCGCGACAAAAACCAGACAGTAGATATCCGGCTCTTGTGCGTATCAATGCCATGGATTAAAATGATTCGATGAGCCGCCCTGCCAGAATGTGTTTCATTTTTCCCTACCCGGGCATCGGTGATTTTGTGATGGCCACTCCGCTGTTTGCCAGGATCATGACGCTTTTCCCGGATGCTGAATGCCACCTTTTTCTAAGAGAAGACACGCGCTTTCGAGAACTGGCTGAGCAATTCGGTTTCACCAGTGTCTCTTATTTCAAAAAAAAGATCGGTATTCTCGAATTCACATCTCTGGCTTCCAAATTGCGCCGGATGAAATTCGACAGGGTTTTTGTGCTGCGGGAGGGAATAAAGTATAAATTCCTGGCTCTGCTTCTATGCATACCGGCCCGGGTCATGGGACAAGGCCTGTTGTGGGTCAAGGGACATCCCTACCCGGATTTCGCTCATTTCACGACCAGGTTTTTCCTGTTGCATCCTGTGATTGAATTGAGTGAATCAGCGCTCGGGAGTGCCTATCGGATAACGATCACAAACCAGGCTTATGCCTCGTCTGACAGCTTTTTAGCCGGTCTCAACCTGAAGCATCCTTTAGCCCTGATCAACCCCGGCTCGTGGGAGTTGAGCAAACGCTGGCCTCTGGAACACTTCATTACCTTAGCCGAAATGATGGTCCGGAAGAGATTGTTTTCCCCTGTTTTCACGCTCGGTCCCTTTGAATCCAAGCTGGAAGCGGCTGTTACCGAAAAGGGATTCCCCATTTTCAAAGGGGGTTCCCTGACTGAACTGGCAGCCCTGACAGACAGAGCTTCCGTGTTCGTGACCAGTGATACCGGCCCGATGCATATCGCCTGCTGCACCCGCGCCCGCGTTGCAGCAATCATCAACCGCAGAGCCGTGATGACTGTGCGCCCTCTGCAGAGTGGAGCGATTATCCTCTCCACAGAGCCGGATTGCAGCATGAAATGTGAAAACTGCGCAATCAACTGCCTTGAGAAAATTACTCCTTCCCAGGTTCTCGATTCTATTGAAAAATCCGGGAAAGGCCCGGGTCAATGAAAAAAATCCCGCAGCTTCCCAATCTCCTGCTTATGATCTTCGTACTGTGCATTCTGGTTTACTTCATGACATCAGGCAGGAATGACCAGCTCCGGGAAATCAGCGGAACAGTCGTGGCAATCGCTGATGGCGACACCTTCCGCATAATCATTAATCACAGGCGCGATACTGTCAGACTGCTGGGCATCGATTGCCCGGAAAAAGACCAGAAATACGGTCCTGCCGCTACAGAATTCGCACGCGGTTTCCTCATGCCTGATCACAAACCCGGTCAGGAAGTCCGGCTGGAATTCGACATTGAAAGAAGGGACAAGTATGGCAGGTTATTGGCTTTTGTCTATAACAGCAAAGGGGAAATGCTCAACCGGGAACTTTTGCGCAGCGGCCTGTCCCGGACTCTTTTCATTGACCCCAATTCTCTTTACAGGCAGGAGTTCCGCGAGATCGCTGCAAAAGCAAAAAAATCCGGTCTCAATATCTGGAATCCGGCGGATCCGCTGCCTGAGACTCCATCGGAGTATCGCAAACTGCACAGAGAGGATACACATTGACCCTGTACAAGGTCCATCTTACCGTTCGATGCCGTCCCTGGCCATGACACCATTATTGAAGTAATGCTTGATCTCTTTCATTTCAGTCACCAGGTCCGCCCTGTCGATCAGTTCCTGTGGGGCGCCTCGACCTGTAAACACCAGTTCAACATGACCGGGCTTCAGATCAACCAGTTCCAGTGCCTCCTCCGTAGTGACCAGGCCAAAGAGAATCGCCACACAGATCTCGTCCAGCACCACCAGATCAAAAGAACCGCTTTCTACAATCTCTCTGGCCCGTTCCAGTCCCCTGAGGGCGAGATCCCGTGCCTGCCGGTCTACTCCACCTTTACAGCAGATCAGGCGCTCGTCCCCGAACTGCTCGATAGTCAGATTTTCGAATCTTTCGGCAGCAGCCAGCTCTCCATACACCTACCTTTCATGAACTGACCGATAAACACCCGCCAGTCATGCCCGAGGGCTCTGAGAGACAAGCCCAGTGCTGCAGTTGTTTTTCCCTTACCGTTGCCGGTGTATACATGGAAAAGACCGTGGCGGTCATTTCTGGGCATAAAACACATCCTTCCCTATTGACAACCTTTTTCCGGGTCTGGTAGAATCAGCCCCTGTATCTTTCAAAGATGCTTTCTGGAGGGAAAAATGGGAGCGCTGATCAACATACTGATAATCGTGCATGTTCTGGTTTCCATTGCGCTGATAGCAGTGGTGCTTTTCCAGGCCGATAAAGGAGAGGGACTTTCCGGAGCCTTCGGCGGTGGCGCAAGCTATGCGGTATTCGGGGACCGGGGACCGGAACCTTTTCTGGCCAAGCTTACCATCATCGCTGCGGTCGTGTTCATGATCACTTCCATTTCGCTGGCCTACCTCACCAGTGTCAAGCGCAATCCTGAGGCAGCACTGCTTAACAGGCCTGCCCGCGAAATGCCGGCCAATATCCCGGATACCGGTATCTGATATCAGATCTTCCTCCTGATAAGGTCGACACGGCTGACACTGATAACAATATTGTCAGCCATGATATTTCTGATTTCCGGCTGATAATAGATTTCCACATTTTCAGGCATGACCACTGACCCGACATCACCCTGCTGACGATTGAGCGTATCAACAACCAGATTGCCATGAATAGAGATTTTTTTCCCGCTCTTGATGCTCTGCTTGCTGTAGATGGCCCCGTTAAATTCGCATGATCCTTCGCGCTCCAGATAGCAGTAACCGTCAGAGACGAACAGGTTGATACATGATGAGTCATCGGCCGGCTCCACATTTCCGGTCAGCTTGACATTTCCCCCTTTGACAAAAATCGTGCCCTTCCCCTTGACAACACCTTCGAGGTAAAGATCACCGACAATGTAATGCAGCCCGTTAAGATGGATCGGATTATCCCTTGTCCCTACCAGGCGCTGGTCATTGGTGGAAATCTGGCAGCTGAAATCACGGGAATTTTCCAGATAACGCTTGAAATTTTCCGCGTGGAACTCATCCGCGTACTGTGTCGGGTAATATGAATAAGTGGAGTACCTCGTGTACTTGTCGGTGATTTCACGGGGATACTGTTTCTGAAGAATATAGGGAGCCAGCCTGTAATAATTTTTCATAATGTTGCCTTCATATCTGGTGTATTTGGCCATGTAAAGATCGTGCAGTCTGCTGTTGCATCCCGGATAACCCACTTCAGGACGCTGAAAATACGGATTGAGTACAAAATAATTGATCACATCGTCCACCTCGAAGAACGGCAGAAAAACGGAAAGCTCCTCATTCTGATTGACTCCGTTATGCCTGACATAGCCCCAGGGTTTTAGGCTCATAATCAACTGTTCGGCCGCATTCTTCTGATCAAGATCAGTATTGAGCATGACAAAGCTCTTGATGACCTGAATCAGTTGAAAAAGGTCCATCCCACCAACTTTGTCAAGGATTTCGCCTGCCTGTCCGGTCAGCTTTTTGAGTGTATCTGAGAACTTTGTAAACTGCGGACCGCTGAATTCCCAGTTGCTGAGAATGAATTTTCCGGTTCTAAGCACTTCCCTGTTCCGTCCCTGAATAAAAAGTGTGTGCAGAGGAGCACAGGGAGACAGATCCATAACCTTGATTCCCTTAATTACTTCAATGGTGTATTTCCGCTTGCGGAACTCGCCTGTGGATAAAATCTTCAGGTGCCCTTCCCAGCCGCCAATCTTTGAAGAAGACACCTTTGTCTTAGGATCAATCTTGAACGGCTTCAGTTCGAGTGGCAGCTCTTCTTCAGTGTTCAGCCCACAATCGAACGGGGTCTGCCGATAATTCTGAACAGTAGCCACAACAGTGACTTTCCCCCCCTCGACAAGATCGGTGCTGCTGTAAACAAGGGAAAAGTCCTTCAATCGCTGATAGTTCAGCAGAGACAGTTTTTTCTCGTTCACAGAACCGTCTTCTTTGAGCAACGGTTCCTCTTCCAGTTCAGCTATCTTGACCAGCATCATGTTGATCCCGGATTCGGAAAGAGTCCCCGCCACAAGCATGTCCCTGCTGAGAGAACTCTGGTGCCGCTCAGAACTGACGATCTTATTGAAAGCCAGTCCGAAGACGATGAGAATCGTCAGCATGATCAGAACCGTGAGATAAATGGAGCCAGTGCGTGTATAGGGCATGAATTAATAATACCACAAAGATCTGTTTTGTACAGTTGTTAAAGCCTTCAATGCGTTCGCCAGGTCACTGCTCCTCACCTATTTTTCTGAAATCTCCTATAACTTTTTTTTAGAAATCCCCGATAGGATTATTGATCTTTTCTACCTGCCGGAGGTTTCAGCAATGATCAAGTGGTATCGCAAACTGGTTTTCATAGCGACAGCAGCCATTTTTGTCGAAACAATGCTGATCCTGATGGCCGGATTCTCAACAGAAAACCGCTGGCAGATCAGCAAAAAAGTGACCACAACAAACCTGCTCTTAGCTGAAAAATACCTGAAAATCCAGGAAAATCGCTCTGAATGCACTGACATGCTGGCTAAGACCGACTCCATTGATAAAAGCATCGAAAAACTTTGTGAAAGAATCTCCTCCAACAAGGTACGGATCGATGTCAGCAGAGAAACCCCGGTACAAAATTTTTACCAGAATCTATGGAATTCCAGCTCTCCGGTACAATCAACTGTTGTCGCATCCAGTGCCGCCCAACCTGCCTCGTCAGATGACCGCACTCTGATGCTCACCACTTTTGGAACAGTTTCAGGTCAGAAGCAGGAACCTGCAACCGTTACGCCTCAAGCCTCTGGAGTCATAAGGATTGTCAAGCGCAATCCGAGCATTGGTCGAAGCAGCACCCAGACCGGTTTAAGCACAGCTCTTTCTGCGGGCAGGGGTGCTGCTCCGAAAGCTGAAGAAAGCTTTGTTCACCTGGTCTCTTCCGGGGACAGCCTGTGGAAACTGTCTAAGAAATACAATGTCAGCCTCTCCAGACTGCAGAACTTCAACAATCTCACCGAGGCCAATCTGAAAGTCGGGCAGAGCATTCTCATACCCGGCACAGCAGCAGGAAGTGATTTTTCATGGCCGGTCAAGGGAAGGATATCATCCGGTTACGGGTACAGGGTCAATCCCATCAGCAAGGCAAGCGAATTTCATGCAGCCATTGATATCGCATCTCCTCTGGGCAAGGCTGTCATGGCCGGGCAGAGCGGCAAAGTTGAATATGCCGGATGGATCCGCGGATACGGCAAAACAATCCGCATCAATCACCGTGACGGTTACTCAACACTGTACGCTCATTTGAGCAGCATAGCAGTCGCCAGGGGACAGGTCGTCACCACCAATACCATGATCGGAAGAATCGGAACCACCGGTTATTCCACAGGTCCCCATCTGCACTTCGAGATAAAGCAGAAAGGCAAACAAGTAAACCCTCTCAAGTATCTCCCCTGATCCTTTTTGCAAAGAAATGTGAATTCTGCTATTCTTGATTTCGCATGAAATTATTCATAGCGTCTGATTTTTTGTTATTCCTTTTCTTTTCGTGGCTGCTGCTCATCACCGGATGTGGCGAAACCCCTCAGGCCAAACCTGTGGTCATGGATCAGCTCAAACCTGAACAGGCCAGAGTGGCAGACCTTTCTCCGGCTTATGGTGATGTGATCATCGAAACTTCCATCGCCGATGCAGTCACATTAAATCCCCTGCTTTACACAGACAGCGCATCAGGTGACATCATAGCCCTTGTCTTCAACGGTCTTGTCAGAAGAAATGAGAATCTCGAACTGACAGGGAAACTGGCGGAAACCTGGGAGGTTTCCAGTGACGGGAAGATCATCACCTTCCAGTTGCGCAAAAATGTGCTGTGGCATGATGGCGAGCCCTTTACCGCCGATGATGTCAAGTTTACTTATGATACAATCATGGATCCCAACACCAAAACTCCATCCCGGAATTCCTTCTCACTGGTGCAGACGCTGGAAGTGCTTGACAGTCATACTGTTCGCGCAATTTATAAAGAACCTTTTGCACCTGCCCTTTCCCGGTGGGCCATCGGCATTATTCCCAAGCACCTGTTTGAGAACGAGGACATCAACACTTCCAAACATAATCAGAAGCCGATCGGCACAGGACCCTTCCAGTTCCTTTCCTGGACACCTGATGATCAGATCGCCCTTGAGGCGTTCGACAGATATTTTGACGGCCGCCCGTATGTTGACCGCTACATATACAAAATCATTCCCGATCCTTCCATGGCCTTTCTTTCCATGTTGAGGAACGAAATCGACATCATGGGTCTGACCAAGGACCAGTATAACAAACAGGCCAATTCTGAAGCCTTTCTCAGCCGCTTCAATGTGTATGTCTACCCATCCACCGCCAGCTATTCGTACATCGGATACAATCTGAACAAGCCCAAGTTTTCCGACAGATCAGTACGGCAGGCCCTGACCATGGCCATTGACCGTCAAATCATCGTGGATGAAATTCTTTACGGATACGGAAAGATCCTCACCGGTCCTTTCGCCCCCACGGACTGGGCTTATGACCAGAGCATTCCCCCGTTCCCCTATGACCCTGCCGCAGCTGTGAAACTACTGGAAAAGTCCGGCTGGGTCGACACTGACGGCGATGGATACAGGGAACGCAACGGTGAAAAACTGGAAATCGAGCTGGCTACAAACAACGGCAATGAAACCCGGAAGCTGGTGGTCAGCCTGGTCAGAAGTTTCTGGGAAAAAGTGGGAATCAGGACCATTGTTCAGGAGGTCGCCTGGAATGTGCTGATGAACATGTGCGACAGCAAGGAATTCGATGCCATCGTCCTGGGCTGGGACCTGGGCCGTGACCCTGACCATTACGGCATCTGGCATTCCGCGCAGATCCCTGATGAACAAAACAAGAACCGGAACAATTTTATTTCTTACTCAAACCCTGAAGCCGACCGCCTGTGGGAACAGGGGCGTACAACATTCGACCAGACCCGCAGAAAAGAGATTTATCACAAGCTGCACGCCATGATTCATGAAGACCAGCCCTACACTTTTCTCTATGTGACTGAAAGCATTGTTGCAGTCGACAAACGGATTCACGGCATCAAGATCGCGCCTGCCGGAATTTTTTACAACTTTGAGAAATGGTATGTACCTAAAGAATTGCAGCGTTACTGAAATGAAAAAAAATCTTTCCCCACCTTTTTTGCTCAGCATCGCTCTTTTTTTACTCCTGCTGTCGGGTTGCACGGACACTACCCCCAAGCGAGAACCTCCTGCCGCAAAAGCCAAACTCGTTTCCCCGTCACTGCCGACAGTGCCGGTCGTTGCTGAGCAAGGTCGCTTCGGCGGCACACTGATCTTCGGTTCAATCAAGGAACCAGTGACATTGAACCCGTTACTTTACACAGACAATGCATCCGGACAGATCATAAACCTTATCTTCAATGGTCTGCTCAAATACTCACCCGGAGGAGATCTGGAGAAAGACCTTGCAGAATCATACATGGTGAACGCGGGGGGCATGGGAGCCCTGTTTCAGATCAAAAGCGGAATCACATGGCAAGACGGGGCCCCCCTGACAGCAGACGATATCGTTTTCACCTACCAGGAAATCATGAAAGGATATTATCCTCATTCATCCTACTATTCGCTCATGGAGCGTGCGGAAAAGACCGGACCGCTGAAAGTCGTTTTTCGTTTCAAGGAAAAATATGCCCCCATGCTCCATCTTTTTGTTCTCAAAATCCTTCCTCAGCACCTGCTCGCCGGCCAGGCCCTGCTGACATCTCCGTTCAATTATGAACCGGTTGGTACCGGCCCGTTTCAGCTGGTCAGCTGGGAACAGGGAGAAATGCTCCACCTGACAGCCAATTCGGGCTATCACAGCGGAAGACCTTATGTGGACCGGTTTATTTATCGTATTATTCCCGACAGTTCTATTCTTTTCTTTGAATTAATGCGCGGGCAGATTCATTTCATGCCTTTGAGGGCTGACCAGTTTTTCACCAGCTGGGGGATTGAAAAAATGCCGGCCAGCATAACCAAGCACTCATTCGACAGCCATGATTTCAACCTCCTGGGATTTAATCTGACGCGCCCGCTTTTTCAGAATCTCAAAATCAGGCAAGCGCTAAATTATGCCATTGACCGCGACAAGATTATTGAGGGGACCTTGCTGGGAATGGGGGAAAAAGCTGTCGGACCCTATCACAGGAACCACTGGGCTTTCAACCGCGACCTCAAGCCATATCCTTATTCACCGGAAATGGCTGAAAAATTACTTGCATCCGAAGGTTACAAGCGCAATCAGAGTGGAATCCTCGAAAAAGATGGTCTCCCCTTTGAGTTTACCATTGCAACCAATCGTGGAGACCATGAACGAGAACTGATCTGCCTGATAATCCGTGATGACTTAAAAAAACTGGGCATCCGAGTCAACATCAAGACCTTTGACTGGACCGACATCATCCGTAATCTCATCAGAACAAAAAATTTCGATGTCCTGCTGATCGGATTCGGGCCGGATCCTGATCCTGACAGCATTTACCCGCTCTGGCATTCCAGCCAGTGCACCGAGGGATTCAATTTCTTTAGTTATTCCAATCCTCAGGTCGATGAACTGCTTGATAAAGGTCGGAAAACCATGAATCAGGACGAACGAAAGTTGATCTACCGAGAATTCCAGAAGATTTTATATGATGACCTTCCTGGGCTATTCCTTTACCATCCAAAGCTTCTTTACGGTGTCAATTCTTCAGTCAGAAACCTGAGGCCTGGACCGTATGATTTCTCTTACGAGATTGACAAATGGTACTTTAAAACGGACGGCCCCTGAGATGAATCCACTTTTGGAAATCAGAAATCTCCAGACAAGCTTTCACACCCCCTATGGAACAGGGCGAGCTGTGAACGGAGTAAGTTTCAGCATGAACAAAGGAGAGATCATCGGGCTGGCCGGTGAATCCGGATCAGGCAAAACTATGACTGCTCTTTCTATTCTGCGCCTGCTGCCTGAAAATAAGGTGCACATTTCAGCTGAAGCTCTCCGTTTCAACGGACTCGATCTTCTGAGCATGACGGACGAGGAAATGCGCATGATACGCGGGCATAAAATTTCCATGATTTTTCAGGACCCTGTGGCCTTTCTCAATCCCGCGTTCACTATCGGGCAACAACTGACCGACACCATCCTTACCCATATGAAAATCAGCAAACAGGAAGCAGCAGCCCTTGCAGTCGAAACCCTGAGCAAGGTCGGGTTCACTGCTCCAGAACACAAATTTCATTACTACCCTCACCAGTTAAGCGGTGGAATGGCCCAGCGAACAATGATCGCTCAGGCCATTGTGACCCGTCCCCAGCTGCTGATTGCCGACGAAATCGCCACTTCTCTCGATGCCACACTGCAAAACCAGATCATCGATTTGATGCTGCTCATCCGCCAGGAACTCAGCAGCGCCATGATTCTAATCACCCACAATCTGGCGTTGATTTCCCAGATGGCTGATCGGATTGCCATGATGTACGCCGGCGAGATTGTTGAAATCGCCGACAAGGAAAACCTTTTTCGTAATCCCTTTCATCCCTACACCATCGGCCTGCTGGAATCCATTCCCAGGATTGATAAAAAATCCGAATTTCTGAAGACCATTCCCGGAAATATTCCGGATATTTTTCATTACCCGGCAGGATGTAACTTTTCTGACCGCTGCCCCAGGGTGATGGAGATCTGCTGCCATAAAAAACCCGGTTACTATGAACTTTCTCCCGGGCATAAAGCTTTGTGCTGGCTTGGCGAAAGGGCAGCGACAACATGAACAGGATTCTGCTTAAAGCCTGTAATCTGAGCAAAACATTCACAGTCAAGAAAAGCCTGTTTTTTTCCAACAGGATGGAACGGGTCGCGGCCATTAGAAACATTTCCTTTCAACTATACCAGGGCGAAACATTCGGCCTTGTCGGAGAATCCGGCTGCGGAAAATCGACTCTGTCCAAAACCCTGTTAAGACTTCTGAAAGCAGATGATGGAGAGGTTTATTTCGGACTCACTCAAGAGCAGTTCCTCAAGCTGGAATCCGCCCGTCCGCTCACAGGGATTGGCGATGGAGAGGAGAATCAGGAGTACCGGGCATTGCGTTCACAGTATAATCTGACTGAAATGAGCGAAAAATCGCTCTTCCCCTATCGCCGGAAGATTCAGATTATTTTCCAGAACCCTTACAGTTCTTTCAATCCCCGTCTAAGAGTGCGCGAAATACTGGAAGAGCCCCTCCTGATCCACGGCGTCGGATCAAAGCAGGACCGCGAAGAAACACTTTACGAAATGCTGGAAAAAGTCGGGCTGAATCGTGACTATGCCAAGCGTTTCCCCAATGAATTCAGCGGTGGTCAGCAGCAGCGCATTGGTATAGCCAGAGCGCTGATTCTGAATCCGGAACTTCTGATAGCCGATGAACCTGTAAGTTCACTCGATGTATCGGTGCAGGCCCAGATAATCAATCTGATCAACCGCATCCGCAGGGATATGCACCTCACTGTGCTGTTTATTTCCCACGATCTATCTGTGATCCGCCAGGTCGCGGATCGCGCAGCCGTAATGTACGGCGGCCGGCTTATGGAAATCGCACCGACCGAAGCTCTATTCGCCAATCCGCTTCATCCGTATACAGACCTCCTGATCAAGAGCGCTCCAGTGATCCGCATAGGACAGGGCAGCGATTTTTCACGCTGGGAATATCATCACGATCCTGCCAGGAACGAAGTGGTTTACGAGACCGGGTGTTCCTTCAGAGCCAAATGCAGGGACGCCATGCCAGTCTGCGAGCAGCTGATCCCCGGCCTGCTGGAAGTCCAGCCGGAACATTTCGTTGCCTGTCACCGGTTACCGGTACCCACAGGGACCTTGCAAAACAAAGGATCTTTGAGTTAGAGTAGTTTCACGAAAGTCGCGCCGGGTTTTTCAGCCCGGCCGAATGAGTCAGTGCCGGGGTGGTGGAACTGGTAGACACGTACGTTTGAGGGGCGTATGGGGAAACCTGTACGAGTTCGAGTCTCGTCCCCGGCACCAGAAATTAACAGCCGCTTAACCAAGCGGCTTTTTTCATTGTCTGCGGCTCAGGTAATAACCCATGTCTAAATTCCCTGTGAACCTGAAATTAAAAAGATTTTTCATTTGACTTTGAAAACGATAATTAATATTATACTACCCAGTTATCGATAAATGGGATGGGCTATTTTAATTATGAAAACTCCAAATACAGACTTTAATCTTGAAGTCTCTGCATTCAAAGCCGGCAAAGGCATGCTCACGACCGGGGAAGCGAAACAACAGGGAATATCCATCTATACTTTGAAAAGAATGACCGCCTGCGGGCTTATTATCCGCCTTGGAAGAGGATGTTACAGGCTGGCGGAACTTCCGCCCCTTGAAAATTCTGACCTGACCCTGGTTTCATTGCGAGCTCCTGAGAGTGTTGTCTGCCTGATTTCCGCTCTGGACTTCCATCGCCTCACCACCAGAATTCCCCACTGCATATATCTTGCAGTGGAAAGAGGGCGGAGCCGGCCCATAATTTCATACCCCAGGACCAGGATATTCCAATTTGTCGGCAAGTCATTCAGCGAAGGGATAGAAACACATCGCTTTGACAATCAGCGGGTTCGGATTTATTCAGTCGAAAAAACACTGGCCGACTGCTTCAAATTTCGCAACAAAATCGGAATGGATGTGATTCTGGAAGCACTGCAAAACTACAGACAGTCGAAAAAATTCGATGTGGAAAAGGTCCTCTATTATGCCGATATCTGCCGGGTCGAGAGCGTAATGAGTCCATATCTGGAGTCACTGCTATAAACAAAGAAATCAAAAATCTTCAGGCTTCAATCAATAGAAGGCTTTCAAACCTCTCCGTTGAGACAGAAAGACCCTTCAACGATCTGCTGAGAAATTACGGAATGGAACGCTTTTTATACAGACTCTCAGTTTCCCCTCACAGGGATTGTTTTGTACTGAAAGGGGCACTGATGCTTCAGATCTGGAAACTCGGACCAACCAGGCCGACCATGGACATTGATCTGCTTGGCAGAACTGACAATAATCTTGAGAATATCATGACAACGATAAAGGAAATCTGTTCGAGTCCTGTGGAACCCGATGGACTTGATTTCGACAGTAACAGCGTCACTGCTGAGAACATCACAGCAAACATGGAATATGTTGGTGTCAGAGTCAAACTGCTCGCCAGACTGAGTAATGTGCGCATTCACATGCAGATTGACATCGGCTTTGGGGACACGATTATTCCCTGCGATCAAATGTTCGACTACCCCACACTTCTGGATTATCCGTCACCCAGAATCCATGGTTATTCCAGAGAAAGCACTATTGCCGAGAAATTTCATGCCATGGTGCAGCACGGCAGGCTGAACAGCAGGATGAAGGATTTTTACGACACCTGGTTCTTGACGCAAAACTTGGATTTTGAGCTATCCATCATATCCACAGCCATCAGAACTGTTTTTGAAAATCGAGATACCAAAGCTCCCCTGAGTTCGACTGAATTACTGAGGAGACTTGCCGGAGATCCAGTGAAATCAGCTCAATGGAAAGGTTTCATCCATAATGTTTTCTTTCAGGATTTAAGTATCAAATTTCCGGAAATCGCGGAAATGCTGATTACATTTTTCAATCCAGTCCTTGAAGCCATGCACAATGGCAATTCAAGCTGTACTTTCTGGAAACATCCTGGACCTTGGCACTGAGAGATTAAGTGAATTTTGGCCATTTTCCAAGAAACCCCAAAGGCCGCATAATCGCGGCCTTTTTTCGTGGGCAAGATCATTCCCCAATGTACAGTCTCCATGATTCCGAATTCTGCTGTGCGGGAATCCGGTCATCTGATCAGTCGGAAATTGCTTGACACAATTTTATTTTTTTGCTTGACTTAGAAATCGCGAAACTCAAAGCAGTTCGTGTTCTCCGAACACGGACCATGTTCAGTTCCTCAGGAGGACAAAATGGGAAAATGTGACATTTGCGGAAAGAAACTGATCATCTGCACTGAGTGCGAGACTGAATTCTGCCCCGAATGCGATGGCGGCAAGGGTAAGGTCTGCTCCTATTGCCTTGAGATCGATGATGAGGACGATGACGATCTGGATGATCTGGACGAAGAGTAAATCAGACATGTTTCTCAGAAAAGAGGCTCCCTCAAAGGGAGCCTCTTTTTTATGGCAAATCCTTCGCCATAGTGGCACTTAACCTGTGGTTCAGTGGTGCAGTGTAAATCCCGAACTGATAAATTTGACCAGTCATCAATCTGATTAATCATATCATTCAACATATTCTGCCGATGTTAAAAATAGATTGAATTACCATCATGCGGAGTATATAAGTTAAGTAGACAATGAAATTTCGGCTGAGGATTTGAATCCTTGCAGCCATCAACACAAAGGAGAAACCAGCGAATGAAAGGGGACTCTCTCGAATCCCAGATGTCACTCCCGAAGGCTCTTGAATGCAGTATTACAGAGGAAGAGCCTCCTCCGGAATCCACAGAAGAATCGCAAAATTTCATTCTTTCCTTGAGGAAACCTCTCAAGCCCGATCCAATTGCTTCCTTTAACAACCCGATCTGATAGTAAACGATTCGTATGAAATTCGATTTATTTCGGTGTGTTAAAAACTGGAGGAAACAATGAAGATCGGCATCACATATGACTTGAGAGACGAATATCTTGCACAAGGCTTTTCCCTTGAAGAAACTGCTGAATTCGACAAATCCGAAACCATTGACGCCATTGACGGGAAACTGCGCTCCATGGGTTTTGAAACCGAGCGTATAGGCAATGTATTCCAGTTGACCCGTGCGCTGGCTTCCGGCAAAAGATGGGATCTGGTTTTCAACATCTGCGAAGGCATGAACGGTTACGGTCGTGAAGCCCAGGTGCCTGCCCTGCTGGACGCGCACAATATCCCTTATACCTTTTCAGACCCGCTGGTACTCGGCATGGCACTGCACAAAGGCATGACCAAACGCGTTGTCAGAGACCAGGGAGTAGCGACCCCGGACTTTGCCGTCATCGAATCCCCCCGGGAAATCGCCCAGGTCAATCTGCCGTTTCCGCTGTTCGCCAAGCCTGTGGCTGAAGGCACAAGCAAGGGCATTACCCCTGTTTCCCGCATCAATAACCAGACCGAACTGGACACCACCTGCCGCATGCTGTTAAAGAAATACCGCCAGCCGATCATTGTGGAAACTTATCTTCCCGGTCGCGAGTTCACTGTGGGTATTCTCGGTTCCGGTCATGATGCTGTAGCCATCGGCATCATGGAGGTCAAGCTCAACGAAAAAGCGGAACAGGGAATCTACTCCTATCACAACAAAGAAAACTATAAAGGCCTTGTCGAGTATTGCGCTGTAGATGACGAGATGGCAAGAAAGTCGGCGAAAGTGGCTCTTGCCTCCTGGAAAGCGATCGGCGGCAGAGATGTAGGCCGGGTCGATATCAGGGTCGATGCCAAAGGTGAACCCAATTTCATCGAAGTCAACCCCCTGCCAGGCATGAATCCAGCCAATTCCGACCTGCCGATTCTGGCGCGACTCAACGGCATCAGTTACGACAAACTGATCGAGATGATCATGTTCGTGGTCATGCGCAGGCTGAAGCTCTTCAGGCAAAAGGCTGTTCCCGCAACAGACGGCATGGCGGACAAACTTTGTCTCCTTCAGCAGATGCGTATTCCGCGCATGCGCAAAGTCAAATCATTTTAGCGTTTCTATACTCTGCTCATTTCGCGAAAGGCCCCTGACAGGGCCTTTTTTCTATTTCAACAAGTTATGTTATATGAATGTGAGTGGATCTTTTGAGCGGAGGACTTGCAATGCTGAAGGAAATTCGACGCGACCTTGAAAGCGTGGATCAACTTGTTCGTCGGGAAGCGCTTCGCGCTTTAGTAGAATCTAAAGACATCACGGATACTGTAAAAAAGATCGTGCTTCGTGAAGTGATCGAGGGCGACAAAGACCACGAAGTCAGCGATGTTGCTCATAAATTTTTTAAGCTGATGTTCCAGGGTGAGGAACCCTCTCCACCACCCAAACCCAGTTCTGAACAGGAAAAGTTTTACCTGCCCCCGGAAGTTTCACAAGCTGCTCATTCTGATCCTCACCCACCGGAGTCCAAAGTTCCTGTTTTCCCAACTGAAGCAGCACAAAATGACCAGCCGGAAAGTACTGTAGCGGACACGCCCGGGCCTGAATCACAGCGGGAAACTTCCGTCTTTGACGGCGATGACTCACAGGTAGTTTCGCTGAGCGAACTGGAACTGTCCGGCGATACCAATGATCCGGCAATTTCACCGTCTCTGGAAGATCCGTGCGGTTTGAAACCACTGCAGCTCCAAACTAACATTGAGTCTTTTTCAAGACTGCTGAACGCAGATCAGGACTGTGCCGGTTCCGCTTTGACTCTGACAGCGAAAAGTCTTCTGATTTGTTCCATGAGAAAGCAACTGGGAAAAATCATCGGCATTATCAATTCCTCGGAAACTCTTTTGAAAGATTTTCCCGTGCATGTGAGAAAACTGTCCCTCTGTTTCAAACTTTCCAGATCATCAAGTGATCCGCTCAAGTGCCGGGAAATTCTGGAAAACTTTCCCGCCAGAGAGGAAATCCTGACGCTGAATTCAGAAGAATTGCTGGGCCAGGACAGTTCGCATCTTCTGGCGACTCTGGAGTGGTTCACCGGTGGCGTAAAAGCAAGTCCTGAATGCATGGTCAAGATCATCCAACTGCTGGATGAAGACCCAGGGAAACCCGGCTGGGAACACAATGCTTCCAGACTGGCAGAACAGATGACGGCAGTGGAAGAATTTCTGGCAGGGTGCCGTATCTCGGTAGATGCATTTCTGAACAATCTCAAACATTCCGGGTCGGAACATGCGCGCTGATGGGTTAGATCACGCCGTTCCTCATCAGCGTTCCTGTTGTACCGGACAGTTTTTTGGGTTATATTTTCTGGAGGAGGAATACTCCCGTGCCAAAGAAAAAGCCCGGGGACAGCAAGCCCTTAGACCCGCTCGATGTCGGACGCAGACTGGAAAAGCTCTTATCCGGGCAGATTACATCGGCTATCGAACAGCTTAATGCCCCTGAAAGCTCGCTGACAGCATTCAGGATGACCCTCAATGCTGTCAGGTGCGATAAAACGACCGTCAATAAGCACTTCTACCCTGAATCAGCCATCCGGAAAATCATGGAACTCCTTAATTTCAGGCAGTTCGTCATTGGCCTTGGAGAAGAAGCCTTCAGACCCAGCACAATGGAACCTGTTTATCCGGGTTTTACATTCCCGGGAACTGCAAAAATCAATCGCTTCGGTTTCATCGAGGTTGACACTATGCTCACCCCGGAGTATGCGGCAAGACTAAGAGAAAATTCATCGTGTATGCTGACAGGACCAGTGGGCACAGCAGTGCTGGACGAAAAACATACTGTGATAGAGTACTACCTGCTGGGCATTCATATCAGCGAAAGGCTCTAGTGCTTGACCACGCTTAAATTTATGGTTTCAGCCGGAGTGCCGGGCACTGAAGGTCAGATCTTCAGCTCCATCTCCAGCCGGACTGTCGAAGCATCATCCACACCGATCTGTCTGCCGTATTTGTCGAACCCTGTGACATCACTGCCCAGAGCACTGTCCCCGATGCTGGTTGCCTGGTTCACCATGGCAGTTCCTGTGCCATCGCGACAGTCCACTTTTCTGACTGAAAAGCGCATTACCGCATCTTCATTGCAGTGATAATTAAAAATACCTGTGTAAATGTCCCTGTCGTCAGTCAATTCATCGAATTTAACGCTTCTCCTGTCATCAATGGACTCATACCGTGCAATCAGCGATACCCTGCGGGATAAATTGTAGTTCATCTCAGCGGAAAGATCCCCGAAGTTTGAGTAGTATCCGGCTTGATAGGGCAGGTTCTCCTCGACCGGAAACTGATAGGTTCTGCTTTCCCAAACTGCAGGACGGAGAAAATTTTCCCCCAGCTTTGTGTATGTAAGCCTGAAAGAGCCGGCCTTGAGCATCCTGCATTTCATACCCACCAGAAACGCCTCTCCTCCACGGGACAGTTCGTCGGCAAGGCGCAACTCTTCGCGCCAGCGCAGCAGAGAGTATTCTCCCCAGAGTCTGACAGGTGAATCCTGACTGTTTCCCAGTGAAAATCCGTAGTAATCGTATTTCCCGGCCCCTGGATCGAACAGGCCGGAATAACCGGCAGCGGCACTCTCACGGAATGGATTGCGCATACTGGCCGAATAAAGTGTAGCATCCAGGTTGAGCCTCCGGAAGGTGTTGTCCAGGGTCTGCATCATAGAAGCCATTTCCCTGATGTTGAATGACAATTCAGTGAAAAGCATATCCGGACCGTCCCGTTCAACCAGAAACTGATGGTCCCTTCCATAATTGAACCGGAATGCTCCCACCCGGCCTTTGTATTTTCCACCGTCAAACTTCCTTTCAAGGGTCAGTCCGTCAGCCGTATCTCTCCCCAGCAGGGACTCTGCCAGCATGTACTTCTGCCTGCCAAGGCGCATCAGATCGTTATCGCCCGGAAATTTCCTGATATCAATACGCGCTTCACAATTGTCGAACTTAAGAAAATCCGGGTTCCAATACCCGGACCCGCTCTCTTTCTCGCCGTAACTCTCCACACGGGCTGCTGCAGTCACATCTTCAGCGAGTTCCATACCCATATTTATTCCGAGCCTGATGTCGAACCTGCTCCCATCGCGCGTTTTGCGGGGAGATGCCGATGCGTGCTCATTGACTTCAGATACGATTCTAAGATCACGGCTGACAATACAGGATTTCAGGAATCCGGGAATCACTGGTCTGGAGCGGGATGCAGGAGCCTCAGAAACTTTCTGGACCTCTTTTTTCGCTGCCGGAGACCGGGGACGGGCCGGATCTTCCAGGATAATTCCGGGCCTGTTTGAAAGATCCAGATCTTTCTCCAGAGACACTTCTTTCAGTTCGAAAACCCGGACATCATACTTTTCTTTCAGCACCAGGATCTGCATAATCTCCTGATCTGTGAAACGCGCCAGCAGCTCGGGACTGTTGAAAACTTCATACCAGAGATGCTCAATCACACGCCACCGGTCTTCCTCAAAACGCAGGGAGAGCAGCATCATGATTTCCGGATCACTGAAGCGGGCCAGAATCTCAGGGGAAGCGAATATCTCCCCAATCAGCCGTCGCAACAGAAAAACTTCCTCGCGGCTGTATAAATCCGCAGGTAAAGAATCCCCCGATTCTTCCACAGCGCCAGTCGCCAGTCCGGCAAGCAGCAGGATAATAAAAACCAAGCATGTCCGCTTCATGTCTTTCAATACCATCGACACAATACACAGCCTTAACCGGACCGGCCGGGAGTAATGACCAGGCCACTTTTCCAGCGCTCTTTCCTGCTGATCGTCAATTCATTAAGGCAGACAGTTTCAATGCCTTCCGGGCTGACTGCGATAATCCGATAAACCGCACCAGTTTCCATACCTTCAAGAACAAAGGACCCGTCTGAATTGACAGATGTCTCGATGCGTTCACCGGATGCCCTCTCTGCCCGGATTATCCACATCCTGATGTTTTCCGCGGATTCTGTGTTCAGTGCGCCATCGCATCCACCAGTGTGTATGACAGTAAAATCAACCTTTACTCCGCTCCCGGGCCTCAATGAAATCCCATGACTTCCGGAAAGAACCCTTTCATCGGTTTTCAAGGATAATGGCGAAACATCAAGGATCAGACCACACCCGGTCGGCAGACCTTCGATCCGGTAGCGGCCCTTGCTGTCGCTTAAAACCTTTTTCCCTCCGCATGACAATTCTGCACCAGAAACAGCATTGCCATCCCTGTCAGTCATTCTTCCCGACACAGCGCCAGTGCGGAATGCGCCTGGATCGACCGGGGCCCCTCGTGTTGCGGCTCCAAATCTGAAGGTCCATTTAATCCCCAGATCATAATCATCGCTCTTAAAATCCATACCTCCCACCAAGCTGATTTTTTTCCACAGCACAAGGTCCATTGATACACGGTTTTTTTCCTGCCCGCCGGTTTCTCCGGATTCCCATTCCAGCCGGTTTTGATGATACTTCAGCGTTACACTGTCTGTCCTGTCGCCAATAGTACGCTTCCTTTTCCAGCTCAACCCATTGAGCCGCCGGGTTGCCTGGTGAATCATGAAATAATCGTTTCTGGCGGTCCCGGCCAGGGTAGTTTCCATGCGCAGAATGAATCGTGCTGATTCGAATGACGCTCCAAGGCCAAGCCTGTCCCCTTCGGAGAAATCCCGCTCCAGTATGATCAGTGGGGATAACCCGGGCCATCTGTCCGAATTCAGGAATGACGAAAACTCGGACCCAAAGCGCTTGTTTGACCCTTCGCTTGAAAAAAAGCCATGCAACTGTCCCACGTGGAAACGCCTGTCGCGAAAATCGAACCGATAACTCCGTTCCTGCTCATCAAGCCTGTAAAAATCCGGTAGTTTCTGATTGCATCCAAATCGCTTCTGATACTTTATCTCACCGTATCTTCCAAAATCCAGATACCCCATTGTGTCAAAAACTTCAAGGCTGTCTGCCCGCAACGCTTCGGCATGCAGAAGCACCCTCTTTGACGGACGGATCGAAAGAAGCAGACTGCCGGTTTCCATTCGCCTGTAGTTTTCCAGATACTGTTCGCGGAAACTGCATCCGATCGTTATCTGATCATGAATCCCGATGGCAGCATCAACAGCTGCAGAATCAAATTCCTGGCGCAGAGGGTCCTGCGAGGTGTGTTCAAAGCCCTGCTGACAAGAAAACCGGGTCTTCCCATGAGGAATGAGCAATCCAAAATCCTCAGGTACCACCATGCTCTGTGACCTGGAAGTTCCGTCAGGCAGATAAACATTCCATTTAAGACCATCACCTGGCCAATAGACATGAGAGTGGAAATCCGGGAGAATGTTTTTTTCTGTCACAAGAGTCCTTTCAATCATTTCATTACAGAACAGGTCAATTTCAGTATCCTGAGGCTGATAGT
>JAQTRI010000250.1 GCA_028711905.1 Candidatus Wallbacteria bacterium
ATCGTTCCCCCGATTAATTTGTGCAGGGAGAAAAGACACCTGCCTGCTTTCATTATAGTACATTTGAAGATTTGAATCATCATGGAAAGGGTATGAGAAACTTTGGCTGTGAAACAGGTAACAGTTAAGCTGGTCCCCAATGGAGCTTCAGCCTTCCAGCCTGTACCCCACACCGAACACAGTCACGATGTACTTCGGGTTGCGAACATCGTCTTCGATTTTCTTGCGGATCTTGCCGATGTGCATGTCCACGGTCCTGGTGATGACATCCGCACTCAGGCCCCAGAGCTTTTCTAAAAGCTGGTTGCGCGAGATCACCAGCCCGCGGTTGCGGTACAGATACAGCAGGATCTCGAACTCCATCCTGGTGAAATCGAGCTCTACCCCGGTCTTGAACACCTTGTAGCAGCCCGGGTCAATGCGCAGATCGCCCATCTCGAACGGCTCGGCTGCTGCGGCTGCGTCCGGCCTTGCTTTGAGCCGGGCCCTGATGCGCAGCACAAGTTCACGCACATCAAAAGGCTTGGTGATGTAATCATCGGCCCCGAGCGTGAATCCGCTGATCTTGTCGTAGATGTCGTTGCGCGCGGTCAGAAACAGCACGGGCAGGCCCGGGCACAGGGCACGGATGTCGCGGATCAGCTCGAATCCGGAGATGTCCGGCAGCATGATGTCCAAAAGAACCAGGTCGATGCCTGAGGGATGTTTTTCCACTGCCTCCAGACCGGTTTTGCCGTTTCCTGCTGCAGTAACCCGGAAGCCCTCTGCCTCCAGGTTGATTTTCAGGCCGGACAGAAGTGCCCGGTCGTCTTCGATCACCAGGATGTGAGGTTTCATTTTCCCGCCTTGATTTTGAATCTGAATTCCAGTACAAGAGAATCAGAGACTGCGGCATGGACAGTGCCGTCCAGCAGCTCCGTCAGCTTGCGGACAATGAAAAGCCCCAGCCCCAGACCGCTTTTTCCGGTCGAGTCGTTGCGCACATACTTGGTGAACAGCTGCTCAGGGTCGATGCCGGTTGCGATCTTTCCATTGTCCGTGTATGTCACGCACAGGGTCTCGTCCTGCTCACGGATGCTGACCGAAATTTTCACCAGATCAGCCTCTATGTACTTGAAGGAATTTTCCACCAGATTGGCGAACACGATGCGCACCAGGTGCTCGTCGCCGTGGATGGACAGGCCCGGCAGTCCTCGAAGATCCAGTTCAAAGGCCTTGAAACTGGCCAGGGAATAATCGTGGCAGACAGCTTCGATCAGGCTTTTGAAAGCCACTGGGCGGAATCCCTGGCGCAGCTTGCTGATTTCAGACGGGTTGAAAGAGCGGCTGAAATACAGCAGGTTGGCGATCAGGTTTTCGATCTGGGTACTCTTTGACGAGATGACAGAAGCGAACTCTCCTGTTTTTGCAGGATCGCGGTTGGAAACAATGGTGTCCGCATACAGCTTGATGCCTGAAAGCGGGGTTTTCAGCTCATGGGAGATGACATTGAGGAAGTTGTCCTTCATGGCCTCCAGCCTGTGCAGGAGCAAAAAATAGCGGCCGAGCGCGAACAGGATGGCTGCGAAAACCGCAAGGAGAAAAGCCAGGACCGCACCGTACTTTCGGTTGACGCGCGCTCCAGTCTCCCTTTCCAGGTCTGATGCGGCTGTCAGGGCGAACCCGATGCCACATATGGCGTGAGGCATAGTATGGATCCGTTCGTGCATCGTTTCGAATGTCAGGTGATAACCCAGGCGGTCAAATAAAGATTTGACTCGGGAGAACTCATTCTCGAGTGTGCTGAAATCCGACAGGCTGACTTTCAAATCCGATCCATGCCCCTCGACCAGCAGGCAGTACCGGTTTTCGCCTTCGTCAAAGCAGAAAACAGTGCGCTCAGACCCGGAAACATCGGCTGCGATGCGGATTTGATTTTCCAGTCTCCGGCTGTGATAACACGCGGAAGCGAGGATGAACTCCTGATCTTGTGCGTTGAAAAGATGCGGAAACTGCTCGAACAGGGCCTGGATTATCAGGCGGCCCGGTCCGGACGGTCCGGCTAAGAATTCTGTCAGCCGGGATTTAAGCGCCGGGTCCTGGCGGGAATACTGATCGGAATATGTAAGGCAGAGCATGAAGCCGGCAAAGAGCACCGGATTGTCACTCCCTGAATAACAGGTCGCATAAGCGCTGAACCTGTCGGTCAGATTCTGCCAGTAATGGACTGCTCGCTCATAGTCTCCCGCGCGATAATAGGTTGCGGCCATGTCATATAGGTTGCGGATGGTCTCTCGTACCTGCTCGAAATCCGAAGGAGGTTCAGGGGCGTGCCTGCGAACGGTTGAATCGATGATCATCCGTCCAGGGGCGATTCCGCCGACGGTCTGCTCGATCAGTCCCATGGCTTCAGATACGCGGCCGCTGGTGTTCAGGACTGAGGCGACCTCGTTCTGGCGAAGGATGCCTGTCAGGGAAAAAGCCAGCACTGCTGAGAGCAGGAACAGAACGATCAGAAGGAAAAAAACGGTTCGGATCTTTTTTCGCATAAATCGTGAATTCTGTTTAATTATAGCATTCAGCCGCAGTGAAATGAAGAAGGAGAAAAGTTCATTTTCCTGTCAGCAGTCTCAGCAGCAGGCTTTTTTTTAATCTGACGGCTTGATGCGGGCAGAGTTCGTGGCAGCACAGGCAGCGAATGCATTTTTTGTAATCAATGACCGGTACGGTTTCCGGACGATCCGCGGATAAATCCACATCCTGTAGGGGCACGTTGCCACGTGCCCCTACACAGACGATCGCCTCTACCGGGCAGGAGGATGCGCATTCCCCGCATTGCCGGCATTGATCTGTGACAATCTCCGGATCAACGGAAACCAGATGCCTGGCCGCGAAACGCAGTAGCCATGATGGAAGCTTGCGTGTAAGGCTGGGAGCGCCGTGTCGAAAATCTTTCATCACTTCCACCGAATCACCGCAAAGTTCGATGCGGCTCCAGTCTGCTGTTCCCAGGCCCCTGGATTGAGCATTCCACAGATACTCCACTTCCTGTTCATGAAAGCCTGTCAGACGAGAGGCCATGCTGTCCAGCGCCACTGCATCGATGGAGCAGATCAACATCCCCGCGTCACGGCGTGTTCCCAGGTTCGGCCCGTCCCCCTCCATAGCCCAGATGGCGTCCATAACCGCAAAGTGAGGTTTGACTGCTGAATAAAGGTCGACAATAGCTTCACCCAGTTCATGCGCTTTGGGTGCAGCTTTGTGCATTGAGAGTTTTCCGCTGCCGGGTACTAATCCCATCATGTTTTTTACTGCACCGGTAAATCGGGTTTCTACATGGGTTTTCATCTTGGGAATTGAGACTGTGATGTCAAACTGCTGATAGAGTTCGCTGATAACCAGATTTTCCAGCTGCGTGCCATTCAAATGTTTCAGCATTGTCCCAGCGGTATCGACATTGACGAACGGTATGCCTGCTTCGCTTAAGGCTTTCAGCAGTCCGCTTGTTTCAGCAGCCCTGATGGTTTTTCCGTAACTGCGTCCGCCCGATGATTCGGCTACTGTTACTTCGGCCCCTGCTTCGCGCAGCAGGATTCCCAGCTGGCGCACGACTTCGAAATGTGTGCACACGCATTGTTCCGGCAGGGATTCTCGCAGCAGGTTGGGTTTCAAAAGTACTGACTTCCCTGAAAAATTGAATATAGACATGACCCCGGAGTCGGCAAGGACTTTTTCCAGGGCTTGCCTGACAGATGCCGGTGCATAGTCTGTGCAGCGATGAACCGCGACAGCGGTGGAATTCACTGTGTCAGCGATACAGGAAAAAATTTTCGCGCTCATCAATCCAGGCACTTTCATCCTCCGCGGCCAGCCTGTCAAGATCTGCGGGAGTGGAATCAGGATTGTCCACCCAGTTCCTGAACAGGTCGGTTCCATTGATCAGGTCGATGGCTAAGCGGTCCTGTTCGTATTCATAAGCGAAATCACGCCAGAGGTCATAATCAGGACGGAGTTTGCGCAGGGATTTAAAGGCCGCGGCCATCAGTCTCCATGGCTTGAACGAATTGTGGCTGTAAGTGTGTCCCTCAACATGGATCTGGATGCCTGAGCACAAAAGTCCCCGGTGCTTGTGGAAAGCGGGTTCGAACCAGCAGGGACGGAGGCTGCAGCCCAGCAACCATTGCGGGGCGAGTTTTTCCATATATTTTACAAGAGCAGCTGTATCGAGATCAGGTGCGCCGAAGCATTTAAGCGGCATTACTGTGCCGCGACCCTCTGACAGTGTTGTGCCTTCCAGCATTACTGTGCCGGCATAACAGCGGGCCATTGACAGGTCGGGAGCGTTCGGGCTTGGATTGACCCAGGCGCGTTCAGTCAGCGGCCAGCCATATCCGGGTCCCGAATCCGGCTGCCAGCCTTGCATCTCTATCACCCGGCAGTCGACATCCAGATTCAGTTTTTTTACAAACCATTGCGCCAGTTCCCCGACTGTCAGGCCGTGTCTCAAAGCCATTGGTCCGGCGCCTACAAAGCTTTCCCAGCCCGTGCGCAGCAGAAGTCCCTCCACCGGCCGTCCTGCCGGGTTCGGCCTGTCCAGTATCCACACTGCTTTGTCATGTCTGGATGCTTCTTCCAGCATATATCGCAAAGTAGTGACAAAGGTGTAAATGCGGCAACCCAGGTCCTGCAGATCAAAGAGCAGGATATCGAAGGCGCTCATCATTTCCGCATTCGGGCGGCGTACTTCGCCGTAAAGGCTGAAAACAGGAATCCCGTGCACAGGGTCTCTGTAATCCGTGGATTCAATCATATTGTCCTGCTTGTCGCCACGCATGCCGTGCTGGGGGCCGAAGGCTGCTGTCAGATGGATATCGGAAATGCGCGCCAGGGCGTCCAGCGAATGTCTGAGGTCGGAAGTCACTGATGCAGGGTGGGCAAGCAGAGCTACACGCTTTCCAGATAAGGGCTTGCGCAGGTTATTATCATTAATCAGCCGGTCGATTCCGAATTCCATGGTACCTCCAGGAGAGGTTTTAGCAACCATTTTATCATAAATAATGTGACTGATACTCAGAAAGGGAATACTGATACTTATTGCATGGGTAAATCATTGTTCTACGCATGAAATCAAGGGCACATTCCGGTCAATCTGCTCAAAACGAATGAGATACGAGATGTGTGAAGGCTAAGGTCCGCAGTGTACATAAGGTACACGAGGAACCGAAGACTGAGCACAGCGAAGTAGATCGGATGTTTTCAGCAGATTGAAAGTGGTACACCTGGAGGGAGTTGAACCCCCGGCCTAAGGTTTAGGAAACCTCCGCTCTATCCAGCTGAGCTACAGGTGCACTTCCTTAAATAATAGATTAAGCAGCGATTATTTTGCAACTTGTTGCGCCTGATTTCATCAATCACCAGTTACCGGTTACCTGCCCTGGCATCAAATTGCTGCGTTTTGCTACTACCGGTTTTCAGAAAAGAGGAGTAATCTATAGCCAGTGATAATCTGATGGACAAAAAATATTGATGGGGGTGTCATGTTCGGAGCAGTTGACTGGATTGTCGTGGTACTCTATGTACTGGCCATGCTTTGGCTGGGGTTCTTAGTTTCCAAGGGGCAGACCTCGACAAAAAACTATTTTCTTGGGAACAGGGAGATGTCATGGTGGGCGGTCGGGCTATCGATCATCGCTACTGAAACCTCGGCCCTGACGATCATCGGCACACCAGCCATGGCTTACGGTACCGGTCCGGAAACCGGGAATCTCAAGTTCCTC
>JAQTRI010000251.1 GCA_028711905.1 Candidatus Wallbacteria bacterium
CATGAATCGGCCGCTTGAGAAAAACCGGCCGGGAAGTCCCGGCCGGCTTGATCGGACACACACGATGTTTCAGTCAATCCACAAGAAACGGGCGGATCGTGTAGATGACAGTAAAATTTGCTCCGGAAGCAAATTCAACTGTCATCTAACCCCTAAATCAGGCTTCGACTTCCTTTTCCTTCTCTTCAACCGGTTCTATCTTAGCCCATTCCAGATCGGCCAGCCTGCGGTAATAATTGTACCTCTGCTTAGCTTCTTTCGCAGCTTGAGCGAACAGCTCTTTCGCATCCTGCGGATGAGATTTTTTCAATGCTGCAAAACGGACCTCACCTTCCAGGAAATCATTGAAGTCCAGAGTCGGCTCTTTTGAATCAAGCACTAAGGGGTTCTTACCCTGTTCGGCCAGCAGCGGGTTATACCGGTACAGCACCCAGTATCCGCTTTCCACAGCGCGTTTTTCCTCTTCCTGGCTGAAACCCAGTCCCTTCTTAATACCATGGGCAATGCAGGGGGCATAGGCAATAATCAGTGACGGTCCGGGGTATGCTTCAGCTTCAGCAATAGCTTTGACCGTCTGATTGGGATTGGCTCCCATGGAAATTGCGGCAACATAGACATAGCCATAGCTCATGGCCATCATGCCCAGGTCCTTTTTGCTGGTGCGCTTGCCTGCAGCGGCGAATTTGGCGATTGCGCCAAGTGTGGTGGCCTTTGAAGACTGGCCACCTGTGTTGGAGTAAACCTCTGTGTCCAGCACCAGTACATTGACCTTGCGGCCAGAAGCCAGCACATGATCCAGCCCGCCGTAACCAATGTCGTATGCCCAGCCGTCTCCGCCAATAATCCACACGGATTTACCTGTAATGTAATCCTGCAGTTCCTTCACCTTGGCCAGTACTGACGCGCCTTCTTCCTTCAGGTCTTTCACGGTCGAAAGAGCCTGCCTCAATTGATCGGCAGTTGAGACAGCCTCAGCGTCCACTTTTTCCCAGTTGTTCAGAGCTTTCTGAATCAGGGTCTTGACCTGTTCAGAAACCTTCATTTCTGCGAGTTTTACCAGGTTGGTACGCAGCTGCTTGCGGTTTGAGTTGATCGCCAGACGCATGCCATATCCATATTCCGCATTATCCTCGAAAAGCGAGTTGGCCCAGCAGGGGCCGCGTCCCTGTTTGTTAACCGTGTATGGGATGGTCGGAAAGGTTCCACCCCAGATCGAGGAACAGCCCGTGGCATTGGCCACAACCATTCTTTCGCCGAACAATTGAGTCACCAGCTTGACATAAGGGGTTTCACCACAACCGGCACAGGCTCCGGAGAATTCCATCAGGGGTTTCATGAATTGGCTGCCCTTGACTGAATCAACCTTGACACCTTCAATAATATTGTCAGGAAGAGCCTCAAAATATTCAGTGCATTCAACCTGTCCGGCAGCCCATTCCTTTTCGGCTTCCATCATTACAATGGCTTTTTTCGGAGCAGGGCAGACATTGACGCAGCTTTCGCATCCCTGACAGTCTTCGGTGTAGACCTGCAGGCGGAACGCGAGTCCGGTCTTGCTGGCAGGCTTGGTTGGAACTACTTTGAATCCCTCGGGAGGATTTTTCAATTCCTTTTCTTGGACCAGCTTGGTGCGGATCGCGGCATGCGGGCATACAAAGCTGCATTGGTTGCACTGAATGCAGTTTTCCGGAATCCAGTGTGGGACAAAGAGAGAAACCGCCCGTTTCTCAATGCTGGCGGTTCCAGGATCAACAGCGCCATCCACAGGCATTTCCGACACAGGAATGCTGTCTCCCTTCAGCCGCATCACAGGTTCAATAACCTTTTTCATAAAACGACCGGCATGATCAGGAACAAGTTTTTTCATTGGTGCGCTTTTTTTAATCGCGGTAACTGAAGACGGCACACTGACCTCTGATACGGCAGCGCTTGCCGCGTCAACGCAACGCCAGTTCATTTCGACTACTTCCTTGCCCTTTCTGGCAAACTCATGTTCAACAGCAGCCTTGATCAGTTTGATCGCTTCGGCTTCAGGCAGTATGCCGGAGATCTTGAAGAAAGCAGTCATCATCACACTATTGATCCTGCCACCCAGGCCAACCTGTTCGGAAATTTTGCGGGCATCGATGTTGAAGAACCGGATCTTATTGTTGATGATGGTTTCCTGCATATCACGGGTCAGGTTGTCAAAGGCCTCTTCATTGTTCCAACCGGAGTTGAGCAGGAAAATACCGCCGGGCTGGATGCCTTCGAGAATATCGTATCTGCCGATATAGGTCACATTGTGCAGAGCCACGAAATTCGGCTTGCTCACAAAGTACGCGGAGCGAATCTTCTGCTTGCCGAAACGCAGATGTGAAATGGTAATGCCCCCGGATTTCTTCGAATCATACTGAAAGTATCCCTGAGCATACATATCAGTGTTATCACCAATAATCTTGATGGAGTTCTTGTTGGCGCCGACAGTACCATCCGAGCCCAGACCCCAGAATTTACAGCTGTGCATACCTTCGGGAATGGTGTGTATTTCTTCCCTGACCTTGATCGACAGATTGGTCAGATCGTCAATGATGCCGACCGTAAATCCGTGGAACCCGCCGCTATGCAGATGTTCATACACAGCGTTGATCATCGATGGCGTGAATTCTTTGGAAGAAAGCCCGTATCTGCCGCCGATAACAGTGATGTTCTTACCTGCTAAAGCCGCCTTGACATCCAGATACATCGGTTCCCCGTGCGCACCCGGCTCTTTGGTCCTGTCCAGCACAGCAATCCTCTTGACATTGCGTGGAAGCGCTTTTTCGAATTCTTCAATCACGAAAGGCCTGTACAATCGCACCTTGATCATACCGACCTTCTTTCCTGCAGCAGTAAGGAAATCGATCGTTTCTTCGGCTGTCTCAGCGCCTGATCCCATGATCACAATGATGTCCTCGGCATCAGGAGAACCGTAATAGTCGAAAAGATTATAGTTGCGCCCAGTCTTCTCGCCGACAAGTTTCATGTATTTTTTCACGATGGCGGGAAGAGCGTCATAGAAGCGGTTCACTGTCTCACGCCCCTGGAAGTAAACATCAGGTCCCTGCTGCCCAACCTTGACAAAAGGTTTTTCCGGTTTCATGGCGCGGGATCTGAAGTGCTCAACATATTTCATGTCCAGCATAGACTTGATCGTGTCGTATTCAATCATTTCCACTTTCTGCACCTCGTTGGAGGTTCGGAATCCGTCGAAGAAGTGAACAAAAGGCAGCGATGATTCAATAGCGGCAAGATGCGCGACTAAGGCCATATCCATGGCTTCCTGCACTGAATTCGAGGCCAGAAGGGCAAACCCGGTGTTGCGCGCAGACATCACATCAGAATGATCCCCGAAAATCGACAGGGCCTGGCAAGCTAATGAACGGGCCGACACATGAAAAACCGCAGGCAGCAGTTCCCCGGCAATTTTGTGCATATTGGGAAGCATGAGCATCAAGCCCTGGGAAGCAGTGAAAGTGGTAGTCATCGCCCCGGCTGTCAGTGAGCCGTGAACCGCGCCTGCGGCTCCAGCTTCAGACTGCATTTCGATGACATCCAGCACTTCCCCGAACACATTTTTCAGGCCTTCGGCAGCCCACGCATCAACATTTTCGCCCATTGTTGATGACGGTGTAATGGGATAAATGGCTGCGACTTCGCTCAGCGCGTACGCGACATGAGAGGCCGCATGATTCCCGTCAATGGTCTTGAACACTTTCTTCATGAAGGACTCCTTTCGTCCAGAGGTTCTCGTAAAACACGGTAATTATACAGCAGTCATGCCTGATCTGGCAAGCAATTCTTTACATGATTCTTATTCAGGTTGAGTTTCAAACGTTAAAAACCTGAAAAGAAAACTGGCTGCGGATTTACCGCAGCCGATACCGAAAGACTTGATCCGGAAGCGTAATTTTGAGGTAAAAGACCTATCGGATTTCAAAGGTAAGCACTTTAACGGAATCTTCAGGATAGTTCTTCCGGGACGGAACGCACTCCATCCGTGCAGACGGGCAGCCTGTCCCTGTACGAACTGATCCGGCAATTATTCCTTTGCTGCCACGGCCTTATTCAGTTTTTTGGTCAAGCGTGATTTGGTTCTTGAAGCCTTGTTTTTGTGGATCACTCCCTTGCTGGCTGTTTTGTCCACTACGATCAATGTTTCACGAAGCAAAGTTTGAAGATCGCCGGATTTTTCTTCCACTGCTGCGCTGAATTTCTTGACCTGAGTCTTTTCCGTTGACAATACCTGGCGATTGCGCAGACGCCTCTTCTCAGACTGACGGATGCGCTTCTTGACTGACTTGGATGTTTTCATCATTCCTCCTGTGCTGTATGCTGCAAAATTCTTTTCTTATTTAACAACAAGCCTCAGGCGGAAGTGCCTGACGGGCTGTGGATAGTATCTTAAGTCTTGCTTAATCGTATGTCAATAGTGTGCTCCTGTTGCACCGCTACCCGGAAGAGCAGCAGCCTGTACTTGTTGTTTACCCATGTCCCGGCCTGTGCTATACTATTGCTCTGTTGCCTAAGTATCTCTAAAAAGACCGGAACCGCTGATGGACGAAAGCCAAAAAATACAGGAACTGCGCGAAACAGTTCAAAAACTGTCAAGAATTCATCTGTTTCACCAGGAATTGAATTTTACAGTAACTGAGAATGATGCACTGAATCTTTTTACCGCAACCTTGATGGAGATTTTTGACCCGTCATTTCTTTTTATCCTGCGTAAAACCGACAGGATGTTCTTTCAAGCCACCCACTCCTTAGGGGAACGAGTGTTTACCCAATACCTTGATTTTTTCAAAGGCGAAATAGAAGATTTTCTGGGAGCCTATCCGGAACTTCCCGAAGAAATTCAAGAAACCAGGTCTGGAGGCTCGTCTTTCCTGATTCAATCCTCTTTTACGGTGCCGCTGATCTTTGAAAACAGTTTTCTGGGCATGGTCTCACTTGGGCACTCCCGTTTTTCCTATTTCAACACAGATGATATTGAACTCGCATCCCTTCTTTCATTGCACCTGGCGCAAAAAATCGCTTCCATCGCCTTCAGAGAGGAACTGAATCGCGCCAATCAGAAGCTGTCAACCGTTAATCAAGAGCTGAGCAGGAAAGTATTCCAGTTTTCAGCGCTTAATACTGCCGGGCAGAAAATCGCCCGTTCCCGTTCTTCAGAAGAGATCAGAGAACTTGTGCTGGAAGCTTTAGAAAAATCCGGACCGTTCAAGGCATCGTCCGGCAGACCGGGCGAGCTTGAGAAGCGTTTCCCGGATTGCCTTCCCATTCTCAGACAATGCGCAGGGGGCAACAGGTCCTTTTTCAATTCCTCCATCACAACTGTTCCGGGCGGACCGATGGCCTGCCTTCCGCTGGTCCGTGACGACCAGGACAGCGAACTGCTCCTCGTGCTTTCCGCTGAATCCGGAACCCTGCTGACAAGTGACGACAGAGAATTTTTTTCCCTCCTTTCTCAACAGTTTTCACAATCCCTGCAGAATGCGCGCAATATGGAACAGTCCCGCAAGACAACACTGGACAGAGAATTGAAGCTCTCATCACTTTTTCATCTGTCGGAGTTGCTCTCCTCCATTTTCAACCGCCCGGAGCTGTCACAGAAGATCGTGCGTTCCATCCGCCAGGTAATGCGGGCGGAAAGCTGCGTGTTGCTGCTTGTGGAGAACGACTCGCTGATCATACAGGCATTTG
>JAQTRI010000252.1 GCA_028711905.1 Candidatus Wallbacteria bacterium
TCCAGAAGCTCATTCATCGCGCCAGAGCCCCCAGGAGAAGTCTGATGCGGTCTTCAAGAGGGCGGCTGTTGAAATCAGATGGCATAAGGCTCATTCCGCGGCGGATCTCTTTGGAATTATAGCCGAGCGTTTTCATGGCTTCCTGAAGATCTTTGTCAGGCAGAACCCCTATATCTGCGGTTCCAGTGGCGGCAACAGAAAATTCCTTGGCCACTTTATCACGCAGTTCGACCACGATGCGCTGGGATGTTTTTTCGCCCAGCCCGCTGACGCGGGACAGGGTCCGCCACTCGGAATTGATGATGGCTGAAACAATGGCCTGGCGCGGTAGCTGCGATAAAACAGCCATGGCCAGTTTCGGACCGATCTTGCTCACTGTGAGCAGTGTGCGGAACAGCCTGAGATCATCTTCTTCGGCAAAACCGAACAGCTCGATTTCACCGTCAGATTCACGCGCCCGCAGGATCATCTCTGTGAACACAGTAGCTTCCTCACCCTCGCGACCGACCTGATCCATGGACGAAACAGGAAAATGCAGCAAAAGACCGAAACCCCCGGCTTCCAGCAACAGTTTTCCATTCTCTTTTTTCCTGATGATTCCCCTTACATACCTGAGCATTCGGCAAACCTCCTGTGCTGCAGGTGGCAAATTGCCAGTGCCATGGCGTCAGCCTCATCATCGACCGCTGGAACGCGTTCTAAATTCAAGAGAAGCTTCATCATTTTCTGCATCTGTTTTTTATCGGCCTTGCCATAGCCGGTGAGCGTGGATTTGACCTTTGTCGGGGTGTATTCAAAAAAGCGGATGTTACGGAGAGCGCTGAGCAGAACCACTACTCCCCTGGCATGAGCAACATTGATGCAGGTTTTTGCGTTGCGAGTAAAAAAAAGGCTTTCACAAGCCATTTCGCCAACTCCATGCTTACTCCCGATAGATTCCAGCTTGACGAAAATCTCTTTCAGGCGGTAAGGGAATGGCAGTTCCGGGGCTGTACGAACTACCCCTGATTCGTGAAGCAGAAACCCCCCGCTGCGCTCCCCTATGACAGCGTACCCTAAAGTAGCGAGGCCAGGATCGATGCCCAGTACAACCATCAGTTTTCCGCGAATTTTTCGATCAGTTTTTCATCGATCTCGAAATTGGCGTAAACATTCTGCACATCTTCATTATCTTCAAGCGAGTTCATCAGTTTGAGCATTTTTTCGGCGTCTTTGCCTTCCAGCTTGATGGTGTTTTGAGGGAGCATGGTAATCTCTGCTGACTTGATCTCAAGCCCGGCGTCTTCCAGAATTTTTCTGACAGCATCGAGGGAAGAAGATGCTGTCGTGATCTCGAACTCGTCAGCTTCGTGGCTGATATCTTCGGCTCCGGCTTCTACGGTCAAATTCATCAGATGGTCTTCGCTGGTATTGCCTTCACCGATAATGATCAGACCTTTGCGTGAAAACATCCATCCAACGCAACCGCTTTCACCCAGATTACCGCCGTGCTTGTCAAAAGTATTTCGCACCTCTGAGGCAGTACGGTTCTTGTTGTCCGTGAGTGCCTCGACTAAGACAGCTACTCCGGATGGGCCATAACCTTCGTAGGTGATTTCGTTATAAATTTCACCCTGGATTTCTCCAGCACCACGCTTGATGGCAGTCTGCACAGTGTCTTTTGGCATATTGGCTTCTTTAGCTTTCAGGAGAATGGTGCGCAGCTTGCTGTTGGTGTCCAGTTCCTTGCCGCTCTCCCGGACAGCCACGGTAATTTCGCGGATGATTTTGGTAAAAACCTTGCCGCGTTTGGCGTCCTGGGCACCTTTGCGGTGTTTGATTGAACTCCATTTATTGTGGCCGGACATGCTTCCCCCTGTTATTGAACCTGAACTGATCGAATTGGCACAATATTAACTGTTTCATCGCAGATTGGCAAGTATCTGGAGTTGGTAGCTGGTGGGTGAAGAGGACGGGCCTCAGGAGGCGGTTTTTTTGTGATATAATTTTGCTGATGGAAATCAGGAATTTTCGGGTTAAAGCCATGGATCGGTCCGGCGGGCAGGTGGAACTGACTGTCAGAGGCGTTGACGCAAATCAGGTGCAGGAGGAGATGGCACGCAGGCATATGCTGCCGGTCTCTATTACTGAAGAAAAGGCTTTGCTGGAACGCTTTTTCCCAGGCAGTCGCAGGCTCGGGGACTATGAACTGATCTTTTTTTTCCGTCAGCTGATGGCTATGGTTTCTGCTGGTATCACTATTGGCGAAGCGGTTAATATCCTGGCCGACAAAATCACGGACAACAAGCTGAGAGGATTGTTCGGCGAGTTGAACACAATGCTTTCCGAAGGCCGGGCGTTTTCCTATGCCCTGGAAAAATGCTCTTTCAGATTTCCGCCGCTGGTCATCAGCTTTGTATACCAGGGGGAGCATTCAAGCGATCTGGCGATGGTGTTTGGCCGGCTCATCACATACTGGGAGAGAAAGAGGAATGCACGCCAGAAACTGATTGACGCCATGATCTATCCGGCTGTGCTGATGGTGATCGTAGTGGGAATGCTGGCGTTTCTACTTACAGCTGTTGTACCTACATTCACAGAGGTTTTTGCCGATTTCTCGGGGCAGTTGCCATTACCTACCCGGGTGGTTATCAGCGTGTCTGATGTTATTCGCGAACATTTCTGGATAGTGCTTGCCGGCTTAGCGCTGGTGATTTTTACTGCTCAGCGATTGATTGCCGGACACGAGGAAAAGGTCATGGATCTTGCCTCTAAGCTTCCCCTCATCAGCAGCCTGGTGAGGCTTTACGGTGTTTCTTATTTCTCCTTAGCCATGGGTTCATTGCTTAAAGCCGGCATGAGCGTAGACGATTCTCTGGCAGTGCTGTTGACAGGGGTCTACGGGGACAAAATCGCCAGGGCTCGTGTGATTTTGAGAGGTGGACGCACACTGCGTGAAAGCTTGGAAACCATGAAAGTTTTCAATGATGTCAACCTGCAGATGATTACTGTCGGGGAAAATACCGGAAAGTTATCCGAAATCTTCCAGAATCTTGGTGAATTTTATGAAACTGAGCTGGATTACGGCTTGCGCCGCCTGCTGGCTTTGTTTGAACCGCTCCTGATTCTTTCCATGGGAGTGCTGGTCGGATTCATTGTGCTGGCGATGTTTCTGCCGATAATCCAGATGGCTGTGCTGATGAGATGAAAAGGACCGCATTTACCCTTATCGAACTTCTGGCAGTGCTGGCGATTATTTCTTTTCTCGTCAGCATTGTTTTCGTCAATTCCCGCCTGTTTGTCGACCGGGCCAGGGACGCGAAGGTAAAGAAGCAGCTTGATGCCCTGAGACAGTCCGTGTTTATCTTCCGCGCCGATCATCAGGGAAGGAATCCAGTGGCCCCCGGGGAACTGTATCCGGCCTATATCCGCGAAATAAACCTGACATGGCAGGGCAGCAGGGGAGAGGGTTTGATCTCATACGATCCGGCGGAAGGCGAGTTTTTGCTGGTGCTGGAAAGGGGCGAGAGTGTCGACAACCTGGGGATGGCTTATGCCGAGTATTGAACGAAGTGGAAGACTGAAGCAGGAGCAGGGAATGACATTTGCCGAGTTGGCGGTTTCCATGCTTATCTTAGCGGTGCTGGCGCGAGTGGCTCTCCCTGTGGCCGAGGTTTCAGCCCGCAGAATCAGGGAATGGGAGCTGAAAGCCTCTCTGCGCGAGCTGCGCTCAGCTATCGATGCCTATCACGATGTCAATCAAAAATATCCCGGCACACTGGAAGAAATGCTGGAGAAAGACCGCAGCGGACGCAAGTATCTGCGGCGCATACCGGCTGATCCGATTGCGGGAAAACGCGAATGGTTCACTGTTTCCTCGACTGATGACACTGATGATTTTATCCGGGTGTTTTCAGACCGCAATGATGTGTTTGATGTGCGTTCTACAATCAGCGACAAGTCTCTGGAAGGTACGGCATACAATGAGTGGTAATCGGGGATTCACACTGGTGGAACTGGCTGCGGTGATTGCCATTATCGGGCTTTTGTACGCGGCAGGGGTTCCGGTTTATGAAAAGGCTGTTATCAGGGCTCGTGAATCGGCTTTGCTGGAAAATCTCAAGGTGATGCGCCAGGCTATTGACCAGTATTACCGCGATAATATGGCTTACCCTGAAAAACTTGAGGATCTGGTGGAAAAGCGCTATCTCAGGCGTATTCCGGATGATCCGCTCACGGGCATGGCAGATTGGGGCACAGAGCCGTCAGGAGATGAGTTGCAGGATATTTATGATGTCAGGTCCCTGTCAAGCGATTCTTCCTTAGACGGGACATCATATTCGGAGTGGTGATATGGAACTTCCAGCGGAGCTGATTGCATTTTTTGCCGGCGTGGCCGGTTTCGGGGGTTTGACAGGATTTGCGGCCGGATTTGCCACCAAAAAAACCGTCAAATTGCTGGCTTTTTTTGGTGGGCTGTTTTTCATTATATTGCAGATACTGGCTTACAAAGGCATAATCACGGTCAACTGGGAGTTTCTCCAGCAGGCAGGTGGTGGACTGCTGCGGCAGGACAGCCTGGAAAGCGGTATGAATGCTTTCCTGCGCGTGATCTCGGTCAACCTGCCGTTTGCCGGCGCTTTTGGCGCAGGTTTCTGGTTCGGGCTGAAAAAGGGATGAGAGTTATAGCGGAGGATGCGTGAAGGTCGAGGAATGGCTGGAGCTTCATGAGGTAAAACCAGGCATGACCCTGGCTAAGGATGTGGAGTCCGGTGGCCAGGTGATCCTGACCAGCGGGTTAGTGTTTTCCGAGGAGATTTTATCCCTGCTCCAGGGTATGGACATCCCCCGGATTCCAGTACTGACCGAGGTTGAGGACGAACCTGTTGTTTCTCTTGTGGACCCGGAAGCGGTAATTTTCACCGGCGTGCGGGACATTTACCATCTTCTGAAACTGATTTTCCAAAAAAGCTGTAAAACAGGGGCTCTTGATCCTGAAAGCATTTCTGTTTTATGCGCAAAAATCGAAGCTCTGGCTGAAAAAGGGCAGGAATGCGACCTTTTTCAACTGGTGAAGGCCTCAGGCGTTGACCGCTACGACATTGCCCATACGGTCAACAGGCTGATCCTGTGTCTGCTGCTGTCTGACAGGATGGGCCATACACGGGAAGAACGCCGGCAAATGGCCCTGTCCGCTGCTTTTGCGGACATGGGTAATATTCTCATTGACCGGCAGTTGCTGTGCCGGAAGGAGCGCCTGACCAAGCAGGAATATCTGGAAGTGCGCAGACACATTTTTATGGGTGTGACTCTCATGAAAAACTGTTTTTCCCTGGAAGGGGAGGTGCTGCTGGGACTGGTGCAGCACCACGAACGGTATAACGGGAGCGGGTATCCACGCGGGCTTACTGGTGACGAAATTCATCCTGTCAGCCTGGCGATCGGGCTGGCCGACATGTTCGATGCCCTGATCGCTGATCGTCCTTACAGGAAGGCCTATTCCCTTTATGACGCCATGCGCCTGCTACTTTCCGTATCCGGCAGTCTTTTTCCACCACACCTTGTTAATTCCCTGTTCAAGCTTTTCACTTTTTATCCTCCAAATACAACTGTACGACTGAATACCGGAGAAATCGGTACAGTTGCGTATGTCAGCAACGAGAGCGTCATGCGGCCGACAGTGAAGGTGTGTTTCGACCACACAGG
>JAQTRI010000253.1 GCA_028711905.1 Candidatus Wallbacteria bacterium
CCTGTTGATCATTTTGTGTTTGTTCCTTTGGGGTTTTCGCGAGATTACCCCAAAGGAACTTTTCTTTTCCAGCAGGATTGGGATTTTTGTTTTCCGACTTCATTGGGATTTCAGATTACCATCTGCACAGAGATGTGACTGTTGAGGTCGGCTATACTACGCGCAAGCGCCATGCATTGACTGTGAAGATCGCGCCTGATGAGGAACTGAGAGCGTCAGGCACCTGGCGCATACCGGGCTATCACGATGTTCTCGGGTTGGATACCTGGAGAAGGGGCGGAGAGAGCATCGACATTGCCGAGAACACAACATACGAGATCGAGTTCAAAAGGCTCGACGGCTTTATTGAACCGCAAAGAACATCGCGGCACATGGCGGACACGACCGATGAAGTGACATTCGCATACACCCGGATTGAGCCGATGAGCACCCACTACCTGACGGTTTCGTTCAATCCTGAAGGCATAGAGGAACAGGGCGCGAGGTTCAGAACCATCAGGCCTGAAGTGTCGAACTGGAAGTTGCCCTGCCCTGTAATGATAAACGAGGGCCAGGAATATGAGCTGGAATTTAAAGGCACGACAGACTGGCAGGCACCGGACAACATCAGGGGCAGGATGGGACTCGAAGACCAGGATGTTGTGGCTGTTTTTTCCAACAAGCAGACATACATCCTGTACACCGGAACCAAAACGAATCACGCGAAGGTCTTTGCCATGAATCCGGACGACAGCTCCCCCCTGCGTTTGATGGACAGCGAAAGATACATTATGCAGGGATACAGCAGCGGGACAATATCGCATGACGGGAAGCGCTTGCTCACGAGCGTTGGATACCCTATCGGCGGCTGGATGAACTATTACGGTTTCCTGGAATCCAACTCAGATTCGACCAATCCTTTTTTTCCATACTTCGTCAATCCTGCGGCAGAGCTATACATTGCAGTGAGGATCAAGCCATCTTTTTTTGGACAGAGGTACCCGGGCAGAGTACAATTAGTGGGTATCGTATGCTAAAAGGGCAGAGTTCAGGTCAAGGTTACATATCGAATTCTTTCATCAACTGCCGGGTATTGGTAGAAATCGCAATGAGCTGATTTACTTTTACTTAGAAACTCACTATGTTTTCGGATGTTGTAACAGGGGGCACGGATGGATAAAAAAGGGAAAAGTATTACCGTTACTGCATCGTTGATTGCATTTCTTCTCTTGGCTGTTCCACAGGCAGGATTCTGCGATGCAGTACACGAGCTTATAAAAACATACCCTGATAAGCACTCAGACTATTTTGAACTCAAAAAGAAGGCATGTTATAACCCTGATTCATTAGATGAAATCGGAAGGAACTATTTAATGTCCGCTATTATAGTTGGCGACATGTTTCATGCATATCAATTCATGATGACATACAAAGAAAAGATCAACTTGAAAGACAATTACGGATACACTGCATTAATGTTTGCTTTGATTAAAAATAAAGCAGATCTTATCCATGACTTAGTGAACTTAGGCGCACGCTTACCAACTATTGAAAGCATTAAGCATGCAATCAAAGAATTCAACATGGATCTAAGATTGATTCTGCCATATGACCAGACTTTGCTGCACTTTGCATTAAATCAGCAGGAATATGATTTTGCCAGGTACTTACTCGAAAACGCCGCAGATGTTAACACAACAGACCGGGCTGGATTCAGTGCTCTCACCTGGGCGGCCGCCAGGGGCAACAAGGAACTGGTGGATCTGATTCTGGCTAAAGGTGGGGACAGGCATCATCTGGATTCATACTTCAGAACACCATACATCTGGGCCAAGATCAACGGGCATCAGGAGATTGCTGACAAACTTTTTGGGGGACAGGAGATCGGTCTGTACATAGCGAGGCTTTTTGTCAGCGATTACCTGTCGCCGACATACAGCAGTATGCTCGGAGTTAAAACCCAGTTCGGCCTGACGCTGATTTTTTACTTGGCCGTTTTAGGGATTTTTGTCAGGTCAAGGGAATTCAGCAGACAGGCGATTATTATCATTGCACTCTGTCTCGCTGTTCATCTTTACGCAAATCTTATGATTGCTAATGCTGGTAATGACATCACCAGCTTCCTGAAAGGGCACTCCGGCTCTTCATACATCACGAATCATGCATCCAGGCAAAGCCTGTGGTTCTGGCTGATCATCAAGGCCGCTGTGCTCGGAATCTGTCTGAGAATAGGCATCGACTACTGGTTGAAATCTCTGACTGCAGAAAAGAGAAACTTCATTTTCATCAACCTGTGCAATGGATTGATCTTAAATTATGTCACGATAACCAACAATGGTTTTTCCATGTTTTTTTTAACAGGTTTTTCGGGATTTATCACACTGATTTACGGATACATAAACCTTTTCCGCATACCGAAAAAGGAGCCGTTTTTCAAGGTGGGACTGCTTTTGGAAGTTAGTCTGACTCTCGCGTATGTGCTGTTTTGCCTGACGATTGTATGCTGCGGCTCTGTGAGTAATCACGGGCCCGGACCAAGAATTTAGCCAAGCTTTCCGCGTCTACACACTTGACATTAAATCCTTTTAATGTTGCAATAGAATGAGTTTCAGATCGATTCAAAGGTGTTGAAATGTCCAGGCAGCTGCGAATCGAATTCGAAAACGCCAGCTATCATGTCATAAGCTGCGGAAACACCAGGAGCCGGATTTTCCGCGACATTAACGACCGCATGAAGTTCCTTTCTTTTGTCGAAACCGCCTGACAAAGAGCCGCGTGTCAACCATCAATCAGATTATCAGGAGAATGTCAGACCATGCGATCATTGGAAGCGATCTGTATAAGCAAGTATCAGAGATCGAAACAGTTATTCTGTCAACTGTGTAGTCACGGAAACGGGATGCTTATAATCAACAAGTTGTTGGAAAGGGCAGGAGCGGATATAATATTGCCGACTGAGCTGGATCGGATTCTCAGGACATAGTGTGGGGTGAGCTTGAGCGACATTCTGATTTTTGTCACTGGAATCGTTATTGGCGCTGCTGCAGTGTTCTTGTGGAGCAGACCGCGCATTTCACGGCTGCGCAAGTGCATTGACCAGTTGCGCCGGGAAAATTCCCGTTACACAAAATCAATCATCTGTGAATTCCGCAGTGAAAAGATGCCATTGATAAAATTCTGCCATTATCTGGCGCAGTTAAATGATTTTCCCCAGGCATTTCAGGAGAAATACATTGTGGCCATGACCGGCTTGACCTTGTCTCAGGCTCAGTCAAAAGCAACACCTGACAGGGGCAGCGATTTTGATTGCGGTTTGTCGGCCTCTGTGCGAGGCGAACTGGATGCTGCGCTTTCCTGTTTTGATAAGGAGTTGAGTCGGGTACCTTCCAATGCTCTGTGCTGGGCCCAGAAAGCAGCAGTGCTATGTCGCCTCAGGCGCTTTCCTGAAGCTGTAGCCGCTGGAGGCAAGGCTTTAGCTCTTGAGTCTGGTGATCCGCTTTCGTGGTGTGCTGTGGGACTGGCCCACCTGAAGTCCGGCAATGTGAACGAAGCATTAGAAAGTTACGAGGAAGCGCTTCTCCTTGATCCGGCCGATGAACTGCCCTGGTTTCGCAAAGGTCACATCCTGAATCAGCAGGGAAAGCACAAGCAGGCACTTGACGCTTTTCAGCGGGTAGTGACTGTTGACTGTCTGAACTGCAAAGCAAAATTGAATATGGGGACTATTCTTACAAAATTGGGAAGGCATGAGGAAGCGCTCTCTGCATATGAAGAAGCTATTTCATTTGACCCTCGTGACTGCCAGGCGTGGTATAACAAGGGAACTGCCCTTTCCCGGCTTGGGAAATCAAGAGAAGCGCTTCAGGCATTTGAGCAGGCTCTGGACATTGATCCAACTGATGCGCAGAGCTGGTACAACAAAGGTGTTATTCTGTATGGCATGGGGGATTTCGGCAAGGCGGCAGCAGCTTATGAGACATGTCTGTCCGGATCTCCGGGATTTGACAAAGCTCTTTACAATCTGGCTTGCACCCACGCTCGCATGGGCCATGCCGGCGATGCAGCAGGATTCTTAACAAAAGCTATGGCCGCAGATCCAAAGTATGGAAAATTATGGAAAAAAGATCCGGTGTTCAGGGAAATTGCTCTTACGCCGGAATTTGCCGCAGTAAAAGAGTTTCAAACATTCAAAAGCGATTGAGGCGTCATTGTGATGAAAGTTATGTCGATCGAGCCTGCAGGGGAACGAAAGCTGGATATAATTGACAATTAAGGCAATTCGCCGAAGCAGATGAATTTGATAACTGCTGCAACGATTAACGCTAAACGGTATCCGGTTGTGGTTCAACTTGATTCTGAATTGCATCAGTGTAGAATGAAACCGGCACGGGTAGATAATTATCTGCTGCCAGGAGGATAGTATGAGCGAGAAGAAAGTACCTGATCCAAAAAAAATACCTGATCAGAAAAAGGAAACCCAACGCCCGGTTACTCCAGGCCAGGGACAACAGGATCCGTTCAAGAGAAACCGGCCACCGGCAGAACCACCGAAAAAACCCTGATTCAGGATCTAAAATCAACCAAAACGGATTTTCATGACCAGAATCATCAAAGCCAGCACCAGAGTGATGCCATTGGTGATGGTTACTGGCAGGGAACCAATCATCAGGCCATAAATAAGCCACAAAAAGATGCCGATGCAGAAAATCGAATAGGTCAGCAGAGAGATATCTTTTGCTGACCTGGTTTTGAATGTGTGGACAGCCTGGGGCAGGAAAGAGAAGGTTGTAAGAGTTCCGGCAATGAACCCTAACAGGGTTGCTTTATCCATAAGGGGTTAATCCTGCCGCTTTCGAAGATGGGCAAGTACTGATGCGATGTTGATCCTGTGCCTGCGATGATCTCTGGGGATGCCGGTAATACCGCAGCAGTTGACCAGCACCTCCTGAACCTTGTCGATTGAAAGATGAGTATCTACAAAGCGTCGGCATTCACCCTGCAGACATGTGTAGTACTCGATCATCTTCTTCACCATAGCGATGTCACAACATTTTCCGTGTCCTGGAACGATCAGAACCGGGTCAAATGAAACAATGCGTTTCAGTGCCTCCAGGAAAATGCCCGGGTCTCCATCTTCATCAAGATAGGGGTAGCGGTCGCCAAGCACTAAGTCACCGCTGAAGAGGATCTTATGTACAGGATCGAAAGCGATTGAAGAGCATGCTGTGTGACCACCCAGATGAATAAAATGCACGGAAAGGCCGTTCAGGTCAAACAGCATTTCATCCTTGAATGTTACTGTGGGAAAGGAGATGTCCAGATTCTTCCATTTAGGTGCCAGACTGGGGGTTTCCTTGACCATGCGCGTGATCTGATCGAATGTCCAGTATGTGGTGAGATTTTTTTCCATGGTGCGCAGGCAGGATTCAGAAGATATGACCGGGCATTTGAAGGACTGGTTGCCAAAGGTATGATCTGCATGGTTGTGGGTATTGAACAGAGCTGCGATTTTGAGGCCGAGGTCGGTTGTGATGAAACCCGCCAGAGAAGCGCTGTCAAATGGAGTGCGTCCTGAATCTATGACAAGGGCTGAACCCTTATGTGTCAGAACACCAATGTTGCAGGAATTAGCGGCATGGGTGACAAACAGGCTGTCACTGGGATGCTCGAATTCGAATCCTTGGAGTTTGTACGA
>JAQTRI010000254.1 GCA_028711905.1 Candidatus Wallbacteria bacterium
ATTGCAACATTAAAAGGATTTAATGTCAAGTGTGTAGACGCGGAAAGCTTGGCTACCTGAAAAATGCTGCTGCTAAGGCAATGACGAGCACAATGATCAAGGCCTGGTGTTTATTCATTGAATTCCCCCCCGGATGTTTTTCTCTGATTCATCGGATTTGATGCCCCTCGGCCATCTTGTGCGCCTTTGGCACAATCCGGATTTTCCTCGTCCTGATCCCAGTTCAACGGATTGTTGACAATGTATTCCCTGATGCGGTTCAATTCCGCATCGTCGCGAATGATGTGATCGTAATAATTACGCTGCCAGACAGATATACCAGGTGTGCCGTGCAGCGTATTGATGTTCCTGGTAACCGCTGCCTTGTATGATCTGACAGCAGCACCCAATGTACCGGGGATTACATTGGCAGCCATTCCGTGTAGGGGCGCAGCATGCTGCGCCCCTACGGATGCGGGTGCTACAGCCTTGTTCCCGGCAAACAACAGAATCCCATGCACATGATTCGGCATGACTGCAAACGCATCTGTTTTCACATGGGTAAAATGCCGGACGATTTCATGCCAGCAGGCCACGACAATCAACCCGGCATCATTAGGCTTCATTGTCCCTTGAATAACGGCACCGAACAGACATTCACGGTCTCTGGTGCAGATCGTGATAAAATACGCACCTGCTGATCCGTAATCAAACCCTGCCAGACGCATTGACTTGCGCTTTTTCATCTGAAATCCTCTCAGAATCCTTCCCCTGTCTATCAGCCTATTCCCGTTACATATTCCCGTCAATCAGACTTGTCTGACTTGATTGTAGGACTTTTCCTACAAGCTGTCTGACAGATTTTTCAAGATTCCGCTGTTCATCCATATTTTATTTGTAGTACTTTTACTACAAGACACCTCAAATTTTATGAAAACTTATTATTCATGTACCAGTGTCCGTGCGGATTCATATCGGGGGCAAGATCACTCTCCCCCTCCTTCCCATAAATCAACAGGCCTCCCATGGTGGTACCATGTTCATGGATATTCCCACGCCCTTTCCAACAACTTGTTGATAATTCCCCGGTTTCCGGTTATAATTTATTTTATTGAGAGACCTGTGATTATAGTATGCAGGCAGAGAGTATGGGATGGACAGATTTCTTTCATTCGTCTTACTGATCTAAATCCATTGCATACTTTTAACCCGCTGTTCTCCGAAAGGAGGCTCTGATGCTGAATCTGCTCAGACAGCAACTCGACAGCCACGATGCACACTTGCGCAAACAGGCCCTTCATACATTGTTTGAGGAACCATCAGTTCCGCTCAGCATCAAAAAAATGATTTTCAGGGAAATATCAGCATCAACCGCTGATATGGAGCTTGGGCTTCTGGCTCATCGCTTTTTTGAACTTCTGGAAACAGCCTCTGACCCGGATCTCTTTCTCTGCTCTGCCGAAACATTCAGAAAATTCCAGGACGATGATGATATCCTGACTTCAGACAGCCTGTCAGCCAGAATCACCTTTCTCATCGATATAGCTGAGGGAAGAAGAACAATCTCACGCATCAAATTGATCCGCCACTTAGTTCGCGAACGCGACCCGCGAGTCATAGCCTGCATGATCGATTGCTTCAAATGCGTTGGCCGGCGCGAGGATGCCTCAGGACTGCTCCGCTATCTCAAGCACACTGACCCGTCCGTGCGGATCAGCACCGTCAATTCACTCAAGGCCCTGGGACATGAAGGTTCATACAACCGCCTTGTTATCATGCTTCAGGATTCTGACAGCGGTGTGGCGGCCAGCGCCGAGAGCTTCGTGCACAGTCTTAACGAGCCGGATATGCGGGACCTGCTGCGAAAAATGGTTTTTTCCAGTAAGGAGTACAACTTGAACGGCGCTCTGTTTTTGCTCTACCGTCTAAATACGCCCTGGTCGCGCATCCTCTATCAGAAAGCTGTCAGACGCAAGAAGGCCCTGCACGATGAATCTTACATTGATAGCGGACTGATCAATATGATCGACCTGTCCGATGTCCCGACTGAAAAGCTGCAGCTGAATTGAAAGAAACCATCAGAATCTCTGTGCGCGGTCTAGTCGAGCATGTGCTGAATTCAGGTGACCTTGAGTTTTCCTTTCAGTCCCAGGGCAGAATGTCAGCCGGGGTGCTGGCGCATCAGAAGCTGACGCGCGCCCGCCCCTCCGGATACGCAGCTGAAGTATTTGTCAAAAGAGTGCTTGAATCCGGGGATTTCATCCTGGAGATCAGCGGAAGAATCGACGGTGTGCTGACATCTCCCGGCCGTGTGCTGATCGAGGAAATCAAGACCACAGGCCGTGATCTGGACAGTCTTGAAAAAAAACAGGAAATGCACTGGGCGCAGCTGATGGTTTACGCCTGTTTCTATGCCTCAGACCATGAACTTGGCGAACTGGACGGCCGACTGATTTACATGCAGCAGGACAGCGGCGAGACGCGCGAATTTGAACGGCATTTCACAAGACTTGAGCTGGAAGAGTGGTTCACCGGACTCTGGAACAGGTATCTGGAGTGGGCCTCCAGAATCGCCGGCCTGCGGCGCATAAGGGACGAATCCTTAAGCGCATGCGCTTTCCCGTATAGCGTTTACCGGGCCGGACAGAGGAAAATGGCGGTCGAGGTTTACTGTGCCGTCAGAGACGGGACTAAGCTCATGGTTGAAGCCCCCACAGGCATCGGCAAGACCATGGCTGCGCTGTTTCCCGCTGCCAGAGCTCTTGGTGAGTCACATTGCGACAAAATCTTTTACCTGACTGCCAGAAACACCCAGGCCAGTGCCGCAGAATCAGCAGTGACTGAGCTCTCGGCCCGTGGAGCGCGTCTCAAGTCTCTGACCCTCACTGCCAAAGATAAGATCTGCTTCAATCCCGGAGCTTCCTGCAATCCTCAGGAATGCCGGTATGCGGCCGGATATTATGACCGGCTTCATTCAGCCCTTGACGAGCTGTTTTCCACCCAGCATTTCAATCAGAAGACTCTTTCGGAAATCGCACAAAAACACACTGTCTGTCCATTTGAATTCTCGCTTGATCTCTCCCTCTGGGTCGATGTGGTGATCTGCGATTACAACTATGCCTTTCACCCCCGTGTGTTCCTGCGCCGCTTTTTTCTGGAAGAGACCGGGGATTACGCCTTTCTGCTGGATGAGGCCCACAATCTGCCGGACCGCGGTCGGGACATGTTCTCAGCAGAACTTCTAAAAAGTTCGGTACTGAATGTGCGACGCACAGTCATGAAGCTGGCTCCTGATGTCGGCAGACGACTGGCGTCTGTCAACAAGGAGTTTTTAAAGCTGAAAAAGGAAATTCCAGGGCCCACTCTCAGCAGGAAGGATGCGCCTGAGAGCCTCGTCCCTGTTCTGAAGAGATTCATGAAGATTGCGGAATCTGTGCTTGCAGAAAATTCAGGTTCTGCCGGATGGAAGGATCTTCTGGATTTCTATTTTGAGGTGTCAGCTTTTCTCCGGGTTATGGAGGTTTACAGCGATGATTACTCGACAATTTATGATTCAAGCGGTAATGATCTCAGAATCAGGCTGTTCTGCCTCGATCCGGCCCGATTGCTCTCTGAAGGCTGGAACAGGGCCAGATCTGCGGTACAGTTTTCAGCCACACTCTCGCCAATAGATTTTTTCGCTAAAATCAACGGATTCGGTGAAGAATTCCGCAGTATCGTGCTGGCATCCCCATTTCCTCAGGAGAATCTGCTCGTTCTCGCCGCAGACAGGGTTTCGACATATTACAACACGCGTGAAAAAACAAGGGACGAACTCTCAGGCATGATCAAGGCAGCGGTCAACTCCAAACCCGGAAATTACATAGCTTTCTTCCCATCTTACGAATATCTGAAAAAGGTTCTGGAAGTGATCGAAAGCCATTCTCCGGACATCAGGGTTATGATCCAGAAAAGCGGCATGAACGATCAGGAAAGAGCGGATTTTCTCGAATGCTTTACATCAGACAATCTTGGTTTTCTGCTGGGGTTCGCGGTTATGGGCGGCATCTTCGGCGAAGGGATCGATCTGTCCGGCAACCGGCTTTCAGGGTCATTGATAGCCGGCATCGGACTGCCCGGCATCAGCCCTGAGCGGGAGCTGATCCGAGACTATTACCAGGAGCGGTTCGGCATGGGATTTGAATACTCTTATCTGTATCCGGGGATCAACCGCGTTCTGCAGGCAGCAGGCAGGGTTATCCGCACTGAGACCGACCGTGGGATTGTGCTGCTGATCGACAGCCGTTACAGCGAAGAGCGCGTCATAAAGCTGCTTCCTGCTTACTGGCGGTTGAATTCTGTCAGAAGCGACCGGGAGATACGGGAAAAGCTCGCCGGTTTCTGGAAAGGCTTCTCTTGAAATTTCCGAATACCGGTTTTAAAATTAGAATCGCGTTACCTTGAATGATTCCAGGGAGTAGTGTGACCAGACCATGTTTCCTGACACAGATCTTTTCCTGAGCCCTGTACCTTTTCTCCTCCAGTGCGGCAGGTATTTGCCGCAACTGACTCTTTCCTATCATTCTTGGGGAAAGCTCAATCCTGCTCGAGACAATGCTGTTTTGATCTGCCACTTTTTCAGCGGCTCCAAGCATGCGGCAGGACGCTATCCTGATCAGAAAATCCCAGGCTGGTGGGAAGCCCTCATTGGCCCGGGAAAACCGTTTGACACAGACCGCTTCTTTGTCATATGCAGTGACACACTCTGCTGCATGCAGAACAGTTCCAATGTTTTGAGCTGCGGACCACGCACGATCGATCCTGACTCAGGCAGACCCTTCAGAGCTTCTTTCCCGCCTGTAACGATCAGGGACATGGTCCGGGCTCAGAAACTTCTGCTGGATTCGCTGAACATTGAACATCCCTTTGCTATAGCCGGACCCTCCATGGGTGGCATGCAGGCCCTGGCATGGGGTGTCTTGTTCCCGGACGCGTCCAGTCGCATCATCGCAGTCACTGCCGGATCTCATCTGGACGGTTTCGCCCGCATCTTCCCTATGCGTATCGGCATGCAGCAGGTTACGAACGATCCCTGCTTCATTGCAGGCTCGGATCAGTTCCCTGACGACCCGTGGCATTCCTTTGTGCTGGCACTCGAGGGACTGACACTCGCCAGCCGCAGCCGTGAATGGGCTGATCTTTCGGTTCCACCGGATTCCGGCTATGGCTTTGCCGGAAGTTTCAGTGATCTGCGGGAAGATGAGCAGAAAATCATGAGCCTGGCGCTTGAACGGGCGCGACAATACAATCCATACTGCTTTGTCCAGCTTTGCAACGCCAACCTGCGCTTCGAACTGTTCGAAGGAATAGAGCCGGATAAAGCCCTTAAGGATTCAGTCAGTTCATATCTTCTGATTGCAGAGAAGCACGACCTTTTATTCCCCCCAGAGCAGATTGTCGAGCTTTCCAGCGCGATCAGAGATGCAGGACGGCATGTGGAATACTGCTCTTTTTCCTGTTCTGACGGACACCTGGGGGGGATTACGCATACAAACCTGTTCGCGGAAAAAATCAGGGAGTTTCTGACAACTACAGTACCAGCACTTCCAGGGTAATGCCCCTGTCACCGTAGCATAAAATCCCGCATGACGGCCTGCCGCCAAAACCCAGCGCTGCCGCTCCGGCAATGCCTGTATTGAAGATATACCGACTT
>JAQTRI010000255.1 GCA_028711905.1 Candidatus Wallbacteria bacterium
AATTGTGAATGATGATGAAAGAATTGTAGAGACGCGCTGCTGCGCGTCTTTACCCCGGGATACACTGAGGATAACGCGGGTCTAAAACCTGCAACCCATCACCCATTACCCATCACCCATTACCCATTACCCATTAACCCATCCGCCGCAGTTACCAGCCCCAGATGGTGTCCCAGATATTGCTGAGAGTATCCCCCACAGTATTAATCACTGATGATCCTGTATCATAGACATATTCTGCGGCATTACCCACTGCATTCATGACATTGTTCCACACCTGCTGGGCTGCAGCCCCGGTCTTTTTGGCGATCTTGACAGCTCCGTCGGCAGCCACTTCAATGACATACACAGCCCCGTCAGACACCTTCTGCACAATATAAATCGTGCCGTCAGCAGCCTTCTGGTATACATAGGATGCCGCGTCACTGACCTCATCCACGATGTACTGCCGGATCTGGTCCATCAGATAGCTGACTTCGCGCTTAGAGCGGGCCATGTCCCTGTTATATGTGCACTGTTCCAGTGGATAACAATTGAATCTGGCCAGATAACCGAATTCATCATGAAAGGCCTTGGACTTGTTGAAACTGGTATTGACACCAAGATTGATCTTGATGCCTGCGCTGAGTTCCACATTGAACCCTGGTTTGAAACTTCCCAGCTTGAGCTCGGTTTTCTTGATGTAAAGAATCGGATAATCAGCCATGCGGTTAATGGAGCTCTGCACAGCTCCGAACATGCCTTTAACTTTGGCCACTACGCTGTTGCCGTTCTGCATATTGTTTTCATTCAACAGGTTGCGGGAGAAAGCCAGCCACTCGCCAAAAAAGCGTTCGGTTTTATCCCGATCCAGAACCAGAATAAAAAACTTATCTACCCCGATGATCCCGGTTAATTCTGAATAATCCGATGTGCTCCCTCCGGAATCTTTCACTTCCTGGATCAGCTTGCGGACAAAATCATGATAAACATTGTTGCGGATCAAATAACCACACTTAAGCACAAGTATGCTGTTTGTAAAGCGCTTAGAGCCATCGTACCGAAAAATGAACGCCATGTCTAAACTGCCTGAATTATCCGCCAGAAAATAATCAGGAATGATCTTGGTCTGAAAGATCTTACCCGAAAGTTTGAGAGCTGAGAAATTACCTGAAATATTGCTCTTCAGAACCACCTGATATCTGTCGTCAGTGGGTCCGAAAACCGTCATGCCATTGATGAAACCGCCCTCAATGCCTGCGCCGAGATTAACAGAACCACTGATTACATCAGCACTGATACCTGCGTCAATACCGTCACCGGTTGGATTGACCAAGCCAAGGCTGGCTCCAATATTCCCGCTGATACCGACTTCACCGACTAATGTGACATTTGCGCCTATCATGTAGTCAGCGATCTTAACCCCGCTCATCTTGGCAAAAAGCGAGCTCATGATTGGCTTGGCCACAGGCGTAAAATCCAGCATTTTGTCAGCGAACAGGACACACTGTGCCTTGCGGTCGTCAGAATAGGGCTTGCTGAAGTGATACGACTGATTGAACCCGGCAGTCACCTTGATAGAACCGCTGACAGTAGCCCCTGCTCCCGCACCGATATTATGGTCGAATGCATTAATCGAAAAGGGCTTCAGCTGTGGACCGAGAGTAGCCGCAAGAGACCCTCCGAAGCTCGGGTTGGTTGTGTAAAATACAGTGTCCTTTCCTGTATCTCCGATATCAGGGGTCATGAAGGTAATACCGACTGAATATCCCGGGTGCACGGAACCGGTAACAGAGGCCAGCAGGATATCGCCACCAATCCCGGCATTGCCTGTCACAGAAGCATTATAAAAGAATATGCAGTCAATGGGCTTGACCTTGACCTGAAATGTAGCAGTCTCACCTGCAGGTCCGCTGACAGAGATCGTGTTGCTGCCTGGTTTGAGAGAAGCAGCCGGAAACACCATGTGGATCATGCCGTTATTCTTGGCTGTAAAGGTCTTCCCTGCACATGTGACCTCAGCGCCTGCCACAGGCTGGTTGGAAGCGTTCACTACCTTGAGGTAAAGATTAAACTTGCTGCCTTTGCGGGCTTCAAATACAGTGGATGGATCGTACCAGTCAAAATATGGCACAATGCGGTTACCTGCCTTAACAGACTTTCCTGCGGCTACTCGCTCTTCGATCTGCCCGTCAAATTGCAGCACAATGCTCTGCCCGTCCGCTGAGCAGAAGAGTTCAATAAAGTCATCACCCAGAGCCAGCACTTCCATGCCTGCAAAGGTACTGCCCTGGTAGACTATGCCTGAAAACAGCCGGCCAGTCGCCTGGTCAAAAGCAATAATCCTGGCCACTCCGCGACCAGCGCTCCCTACTGCGATCAGGTCGGCACGCGAGAATTCATGATTGCGCAGCAGTTCGTTATAAATACCCTTATTTTCATTATCCCGGATTTTATTGAAGAGCAAAGCCAGTTTGTCCAGTCCTGGAATATCTCTGTGAAGTTGCGCAGATTTTTCCAGCACTGACTCCAGAAGCCGCAAAAACAAGAGGGCTTCAAGCTTTTCCGGGTCGATGTTCCTGTTATTGATGGATTCGACTAAGCCTGAGAGAAATTCCCTGTTGGAGCTGCCGAACAGAAGGTCCACAAGATGGCCCTGATAATTTTCAAGTGTTTCGATCTGTTCCAGCAGTTCCACCTGTTCTGAATCAGGCAGATCTTTAGATCCAACGCGCATCATGGCGCAAAGCCTGATGCGTTCGATAGACAAAAAATAGCTGGTGAAATCCTGTTTTTTCAGCTGGAAGAACTGCCTCTCAAACAGAGCCCGCTCCCCTTTAAGGCTTTCAATGTCGATCTGTCCCGCACTAAGCAGGGCGGTTATCAATACCAGGCACAGCAATAGCTTCATAAATCCCCCTCTTCCAGCCTGATTTTAACATTTTCCTGAACCAGCCCTTGCGGGTCATTCAGCTTGACGGTCAATAAAACAAATCGCCCGCTTTCATCCGAGGCGATAGTACAACCGGTTTGATCCAGTTCCAGCAGATAAACGATATCACTGTAAAAATCCTCTTCGTTCCATGGAGCTTCAGCACCAGCAACTGTTTTCATGTCCACCAGTTCAGGGTAAAAGTGCCGGTCATTGATAAAGACTATGGGACGGTACAGAAGCTTTGAGCCTGTATAATGCTCGCGGCTCTGAAAGACATTGCCGTCACGCAGTGTCAGAAAAAATGGCTCAAGGAATGATTCGCCCCGAACGGCGATTTTTTTCGACCAGTCGATAATGCGCAGCCTTGAAGTCTGGACAATGCTGATGCGGAACTCACGCTTAATTTCAAAGGGCAGCCAGACATTAGACGGCCCGCGCTGATACTTGAAAATGACCCGCAGCTTGACTGTATAATGCGGCTTAAGGTCGCCATTGGGCAGCAGGAATGTGTGCCTGATTTCAGGGCCTTGCTCAAAAGGATTCAGATCATCGTCAATGATCCACTGATACGCCAGGTTCTTGGTCTGAAGGCCCTTTTCATTGATTCTCAGATGCGCCTTCATCAGAACAGGCTCGTTTTCCTGAGCTTCACCAGGCACATGCGCCACAAGGGTGCAGTCTATTTCCTCGCGCCTGAAATCGAACTGCCGGCGCTCGACAATCTGCTCGCCGGTTCTTCCCTTGTATGCGAAAGTTACTTTAGTGATAATGGCGTAGGTGCCCTCTTTTTCGTAATAATGCACTGGAGAGTCGGTAAACCTGTCAACAGGGAATTTTTCGACCGTGCCATCGCCCCAGTCGTAAACAATGAAAAGATCGGACACCCCCTGGCCGCGAAGTTTCTCGATCCAGTCTCTGACCCCGCCTTCGTCAATGGCTTGGAGTGGAATGCAGGTAAAAGCAATGATCACTATAGTAATAATTTTCAGCATCAAAAAAATCTCCGTCCACTAAAACAATACAAAAGCAAGCGTCTTCTATACAATTATATCCGGGATCAGGGGACAGTCAATAAGAGAAAGCAGGATGGGTGGGAATATCCATGAACATGGTACCCCCTTGGGAGACCTGTTAACAAGCCTTCACCTGGGAATCAACTTATTCGAACTTATAAGACAGTTCACTAAGATTTCAGGCTACCATCTGCAATCTCATATGGATCAGGAGCGGATCAACAAAAATCCGCTCCTGCCTTTGGTCAATTTAATTTGTCGGTTCAGATTAATTCGCAAAATCGGGATATTTTAAAGCGCTAAACAACAGTCCCCAAAAGCCCTGTATCGACGCATGGTCGTGATATTCCCGTTCTCATCAAACTCCATTTTCACTGATCCAAGGTAATCCTGGAAGAAATACCTGGCATTATCCTGCTCGTCCATTTCGCCATAGATTTCATCCACTCCCAGACCAAGAACGACTTTTCGTGAACCCTTGTCATTCTCGATTTCGAAAATGTTGTCATTGATGTAATAGAACTTTTCAAAGCCTGAGCCATCGAAACCGCTGAAGGTGCGTCCGATGCGCTTGCCGAGCGGGCAGTACTGGTAATTGACTGTGGTGTTGTTTTTCATGTTGTCATAGCATGCACCATGCAATTTTGGGGTCAATGTCATCGTTGGGTTCCTTTTGAAAATTCCCGTATCATTTCCTGGTGTAATGGATGGAGTAAAGAAAAATAGAAGTTAAGTGAAGAAGGGAGCATGCAAGGAATGGGTGCAACCAATGAGGCACATAAGAAAGCAAACAAGAAAACCATTACCACAAAAAATGATGCGGTAACTAGCCTTATAATCGGCAACACTTCTTCTGAAAAAGGTGACATTTTCAATGACCAAAGCAACATGGGAAGCAGCAAAGCCAAAAGAGTAGATGAATTGTGAATAATCAGTGCCGTTTTATTTGCTCTCTTAAATCGTGCAAATGCTTTACTTGCCCTTTTTCTGAACTGTAGTTCACTTGTTGCTTCAAATTGGATAAGGTTGTTAAAAAAATCTTCTACATTACAATAAAACATAAAATTATGACAAAAAATAACATACAGTACAGACAGGATGCTCAGCGCGGTAGCATTTCGGTTATTAAAATAAACAACAATTGACGCAAACAATACTGTGTATAAGAAAACTCGCTGTTTTTTGAGCTGTTTTTGTACATGAATAAAATGATCTGTAGCATACTTGGTCATGGTAACTGGACCAACCTTCCCCAGCAGTCCTTCCTGAAAAAAATCTCACTAAAACTATCACGAGATAGATTGCATCCTGCCTTGCTTAAACGAGAGTATTCTCTCTCAAAGAGTTCATTGATTTTTTCTTCTTTTATCAATGCCTCTTCTCTTGTATCTTTTCCACTTGAACAACTCCGTTCTCTTCGCCATTTATCATAATCATCTGCTGCAGTAAATCCTGCGCGGCATATATCCGCGTCCCATGTTCTTTCGTAATAAATCTGGTACATTTCCCAACTTGCAACAGCTATAAGAACGCCACCAATAACTAAAGTTACAATTCGTTCTAATACGTGTTGTTTCCCATGCGGATCCCCGTAGTTCACAGGTCCATTCCCGCAATACACCCAGTCATTCATCTGCAGCGGATTATGCATGACACCGAAATCACCCTTCAGCATTGCCGTTTCATTGAAAGTGTCTCTTTGCAGGAAGCGCCCGATCTTTGGATCATAGTACCTTG
>JAQTRI010000256.1 GCA_028711905.1 Candidatus Wallbacteria bacterium
ACCACCTCTGGAACTGGGACAAGACCTTCAACTGGAACTATCAGTATTATGAGGACTGGTTTTTGTACTATATTCCTTATTACGATTTCTGGTGGATGATGTCCACTTACAAGGACAAGGATTTTCAGTATTATTACTGGTATTCCGCTTACAAGACCATCGACAACTGGCCGGCCAACAACTTCCTGAGTCCGATGTGGCTCCAGCTCGAGATTACAGGGGACAAGATCTTCAATTCCGCTGATCTCCTTCCTTCAGTGGGGTTGTTCAATGGTGGCTGCGCCTTTTTCCAGGGACCGGACAGCGGTGTACGGTTCATGGCCAGGGATTATTTCGCAGACAACTTCCGCTCATACGACTGGAGCGAGGTGTATCCCATCAACTGGCGCGAGAATTACTTCGGCCCGCTCTATTCGGACGCTTCTCCCTATTATGTGGGGTGGTGGCCGGATGACGCCCATCAGCTTTCATACAGCCGTACCCATCGCAAGGACAATTCGCTCACATTCAACGAGTATGGCCTGGGCGTTGATTTCAGCAGTATCTCGTGGATCGATCCAAAGGGAAGCAACAGTCAGGACATCATGTACAACACTTATGACATGTATCAGGATCAGTTCCGCTTCAGCTGGACTCCCCTGGAAACCGGGTATTACAACATTGACATGTATTTCCTGAACACCACGCATTCAGGAAATTACATGCTGACTCTTACGCACAGGAACGCGGCGCTGTCTGCGCCGGCCATTCTCAATCTCAGCGAAAAGGCTGCAACAAAGGACAGCGGAGATTTCAACGATCTGACGACTGCCACATCATCGCCTTTTGACGCCACCATAGCTACTAATGGCCGCTACCGAAAGCTGTATCTGTATGCCAATTGCCCGGTGCATTTCACTTTCAGCTGCCTTGGCGGCAACAAGGTCAGGGATGTGTTTACCGACAACTGGTCTATGGCTACAGGAAGCGTGTTTGAACTTTATCTTGACCGCATAGAGATTTCCAAGGTCGAGTGATCGAACAGGGGAGGACCGGAACAGTCCGGCACTGAAGATGAACCGCCGAAGAATGATGACTTTCTTCCTGGCAGCAAATCTGGCTGTCCTGCTCCTGTTCAACGGCTGTCTGGATAAAGACAGTGGCCAGGAGCTCACGACAATCGAGGACATGCTGCCTGATGATCGCGAGTACCCGGCACGGCCGTCATGGTCATTTGTTCAGCCTGAGGTGCTGTTCAGCGTAGAAGACCAGTATGGCGCCAGAGAAAGGCATTTTGGTGTGCACTTAGAGTGGACCAGGGTCTTGCTCAATACAAAGGGAAACATCAAAGAAAACATCATCGGTTACAAAATTTACCGGGATTCCAAGCAGAAAGCCATAGGCGTGGTTCTGGGTCAGGAGAACACCACATACGAGGACCGCGATCTTGATGCCTTAGTCGAGGATTCCAAGCACACATACTATGTGAGTGCGCTTGACAGCAAGGCCCGTGAAACATTTTCCGATGCTCAGGGTGTAGAGCTCAAAGTCGGCGGGCAGTTCCCGTCTGCGCCGCGTAATTTCTTTATCCTGGCCAACGGTGATCAGGTGACACTGTACTGGTATTCCCCGGAAAATCTTCAATACTGCCTGAGCATGGGTGATGAAGTAACTGCATACCGTATCAACAGAAGAGCTGGAAGCGGAGACTGGGAAACCATCGCCTGGGTTCCTGTCGAAAAAACGATGTTTGTCGATGGGAACATCAACAGCAATGATTCATACAGCTACCAGCTGTTCGCTGTTACCAGGATCGGCAATGTCGGGCCTGGTTCGGCGATCTGTGAAGCACGCGCGCCCCATCTGTTCGACGAGAGCCTCTCAGCGCCGACTGCTCCGGAGGGTCTGACTGTCGTACCGGCTGAAATCGGCATAGCAGGGGCTCTGAAGCTTTCCTGGAAACTGCCCAAATGGAACGACAACGGAGGTGTCGGGACAGCTTCGACCGGCGCTGTGGTGGGCTACAAGATTTACAGGTTTGAGGCTGAACAGTTCGAAAGGCGCACCATTGAGAATATCAAGTATCAGCTGGTCGGCATTGTTTACAACAAAACCGAGTATTTCGACCAGAGTATCGATTACACGCTCAAGAATAAATGGTATTTTTACAAGGTTTCAGCTGTCAATACCAGAAATTATGAAGGTGAGCTGTCGCATCCGGCAGGATATTATCTGGATGTTTCCACCAGCGCCACAAAAACACCGGAGAGTTTCCGCGTTGAGGTCAATGACAAGGGTGAACTGACCTTTTACTGGAAGCTGGCTGCAGGTGTCGAAGAGTATTACATTTATCACTCGCTTAACACCCGTGATTTCGAGCAGTTGACAGTCATTGATTCGCACAAGACTTTCGCTGATTACAAGGATGGTGACATTGTGTCGTTCAAGCCTGGCGTGCAACTGCCATATGGAGTGGTCAGGTATTACAAGCTGATGGCCTTTGATAATGTCAATCACTTTTCATCCAATAAAACTTACTATCTCAAAGCTGAAAAGGTCGGACCTTTGCAGAACAACCGCCTGATACTGTACCCCCAGGATTTTGTGGGAATTATCGAGGCCCGTTCACTGCACTATGCGTGGTATGCCAGGCAGTTTTACGGCAGGGCTGAAGTGGCGCAGGAGAGCTTCTGGAATTTCGATATCCAAAGAGGGCTGCACTACAAGGCTGAAATCGTTGATGACAGCGGAAGTTCATATCTGGTGCTGGATGCCATGGCAGGCCAGCCGCCTCCGGCTCAGACCCCGGAACAGGTGTTTTCAGCCATGGCTGTCAGCCAGGAAATTTTTGTCAGCGATTACATATACACTGACCTTTCCTCGACAGTCACGACCGAACTGGGCACAGTCGACTCTGTCAGGCCGATTTTCGAGGCCCTGCCCAGAACATCGACTCATGACAGCACAGAGGTTTATTACTATCTGTCGGCATACAATGACGATGGGCTGAGCTATTGGAAGGATCTGGGCAAGGACAATGTCACTCTGAGCGATTTTCTTTATGATGATAATGATATGGTCATGCTTCAGCACGGCATGGAAGGCGATGTGATCAAACTGAATTATGATGTGGACCCGTGGACTTATTACGGCCGCGCCATAGATCTGACCGACATCCGCGCCAGTGTGGGCACATACCCGGACTTCTGGCCGACTTTGACAACATACGATGGGGCAGCGCCGTATGATATGACTTCCCGCAATCTTCTGAATGACTGGGACACAGAGAAGCATAACGGCGGTTGTGCGTATTTCATCGGTCCGCACAGCGGCAGAAAATTCATGGCTCGCGACTTTTTCGGGGAATGGCTTTACAGTGGCAACACTCTGCAGGTGCGATGGGCCGGAAATTACTTTGGACCATGGTATGCCGGGACCTGGCCCGGGACCAGTGAGATTCTGCTCAACGATATCACCACAGGAACACCGGGCACTGACGCTCTAGCGCGTCCGATCCGCAAGGATAACGCCCTTTCCTGGGACGCGATGACACTGGAACCTGTTGACTTCACATCCGGGTCTTTCAGCAACACCCTGCGTGACAACAATTACGACATGTATCAGGATCAGTTCAGGTTCCGCTATTATGCTCCTGAGTCAGGTTCATACAAGATCACGATGTATTTCAGCCCTGAAGCGGGAAAAACCGGTAATTACCTGATGTGCATGAAAAAAAACGGCAAGATGGTCAGCTCATACAAGACTGTCAATTATCTCACTGAGAGCGTTTCATGGGACCTTTACTGTTTTAACACTGACAAGCTTGAATTCTACTTTTATTCTCTCGGTTCTCAGGACGGGAACGGGGACATAGATGTGTTTGGGGCCGGATTCCAGTATGACGGGAGCAACAGTCCATGTCAGGTCTGGATCAACAGGATCGAATTCTACAGCAAAAGCTGACAGTCCGCTCTAATTGCTCCGAATGATGTGTTGCGAAAAAATACTGTCATTACGGGCATATCCCTGAAATCGTTATTCTTTTTCAAGTGAAGGCTCATTGAAATCCAGGGGTTTTCCGCCTGATCCCTGCAAATCAGCCTTGATTTTGGCTGCTAAGTCACTGTCCGGGTATTTGAGCAGGATCTTTTCGTACAGAGCCTGGGAGCGGGCTGAATCGCCTGTTTTCAGGCAGAGACGCGCCAGATTGTGCATGGCCTCGAGCCCTTCTTTGAATGTCAGGGCCTTTTCATAGGCCTCTCTGGAAAGTGACAGGTAATCTACTAAGCAGTTCGGATGCATTGTGTCGTGCTTTTTCTCGTAAGCCAGTCCCAGGTAAAAATACTGCATGTACCCCGGCCTGGTGGCGGCTGATTCCAGCAGCAGCAGGATGGCGTTATCGCAGCGGCCTGCGCGGATGAGGCGCAATGATTCGTCCAGCGGGTCAGGCCTTTCTTCATCCGGAAGCAGGTCAAGCGTAAAGGACAGTTCTTCGCTCAGGCGGTTGACTTCTTCGCGCAGGGCGCGGAAGCGCTCGGCCTCAGTCCCGGTTTTATAGCGTTCGAGCAGGGTGTCTAAGAGTTCGCCTGCTTCGCGGATTCTGAAGAGCTTCAAACAGCAGAGCGCCAGGTAATAGCGCGATTCATCGGCCTTGGGCGACTGGGGAAATTCAACTGTCAGGCTGCGGAAGATGTGTTCGCCTTCAGTGTAGTCCTGCCTGGAAAAAGCGGACAGGCCTTTGTTGAACAGGGCTTCCATCTGCAGGAGCTTTTCCTGTTCCTGGATTTTGTCGGCCTTGTTGAATTCGGCAAAGAGAATATTCGCGAAAACGAGCGTGAGAAAAACTGCCAGCAGGTGTTTCATGAGGGTATTTTATCACATCATCCGGTTAAGGAAAAGGGTGAGGAAGGGAAAAAACTGGGTGTCGGTGTTGGACATTGGACAAGCGTTTCTGTGGCATCGGGTGGTTAAAAAAACAGATGAGTAATGTGTCACCTTATCTCTTATTCGAGAGGCAGGGAAGACATCACCACATCTTCCTGAATGTGTAGATGTGGTACACTCACCCAGACCAATAATCCGAATTTGCGCTAAATCAGCTAACGCGATAGCCGAATTAGCGATAAAACAGCTTGACACACTGGGCGGAGTGTTCTATCATTGAAGTATGAAGATCCCGCGGACCGTCAAAGACAGCATTCTTAAACGCCTGAAATCCGGGGGCAAGATCGTCATCATCTATGGGCCGCGCCAGGTCGGCAAAACTACGCTTGGCCAGGAAATCATCGCCGGATGGCAGGGAAAAACCCTGGCGGTCAGCGCTGACGAGCTGAGATACATTGAAGTGCTCTCCTGCCGTGACTCGATCAGGCTGAAATCACTGGTTTCAGGCTATGATCTGTTGTTCATCGACGAAGCCCAGCGCGTGCCGGATATCGGCATCAATCTCAAGATCCTGCACGACCAGATCCCGGAGCTGCGCATACTCGTCACAGGATCATCATCCTTTGACCTGGCGAATTCCGTCTGCGAACCCCTCACGGGTCGCACATGGACCTGCAACCTGCACCCGGTTTCATTTGTGGAGCTCTCCGGGCTCTTCAACCGCTTCGAGCTGGATTCACAACTTGAGGAACGCCTGGTTTTCGGGTCATACCCGGAGGTTTTCTCTATCGGCAACC
>JAQTRI010000257.1 GCA_028711905.1 Candidatus Wallbacteria bacterium
TCAATGAACGAGATCTTCACCAACAGAGCCAAGAAAATCCTGTTCATTGCCCAGGAAGAAGCCGCTTTTCTGGGCAAATCCTATGTTGGGCCGGAACACATCATGCTGGCTGTTGTCCGCGAGGCTGATGAGATTCTGCGCCGGATTCTAAATAAATACAATCTGCGCTATAACATTCTGCGCGTTGAAATTGAGGCTCTTTCCGCCAAAAGCAAGATTCGCGTTGCTATTCAGCGGGACATGACCCCCTCGGCCAAGCTGGTCTTACGCAACGCAGTTGAAGAATCCATGGCCATGGGCAGTTCCAGTGTTGACTTGGAACACCTTCTGATCGCGCTTCTTAAACTCGAGGAAGGCGTGATCGCCGCTTTATTGAGAGAAATCAGCATTGATTCCCCCTCCCTTATCCAGGAGCTGACGGATAAAGCAGCCGGTGCCGAACCCGCAAAAAGCCCGAAGGAGCGTCCTGCGTCTTTGCTCAAGCGTTGCGCAGTGGACCTGACTGAAGAAGCAAGGCAGCACAGGCTGGACCCTGTCATCGGCCGTTCAACAGAACTGTCCAGAATGATCCGCATACTGGCCCGCCGCTCAAAGAACAATCCTGTTCTGATTGGAGAGCCGGGGGTCGGAAAAACCGCCATAGTTGAAGGTTTAGCCCAGAAGATAGTGGACGGGGATGTTCCCGACATTCTGGAGAAAAAAAAGATCATGCAGCTTTCGATTTCTTCGCTGATCGCCGGAGCCAAGTTCCGCGGCGATTTCGAAGAAAGGGTTAAAGCCCTCTTAGATGAGATTCGCGGAGCTGGTGATGTCGTTGTTTTTATCGATGAACTGCACACTTTAGTCGGCGCAGGTGCGCCTGAAGGCGGAATGGATGCAGCCAATATCTTCAAACCAGCTTTGGCCAGAAGCGACATCCAGCTCATCGGTGCAACCACGATTGATGAATATCGCAGATATATTGAAAAAGACCTGGCCTTAGAGCGAAGGTTTCAGCCGATCATGGTCGAGGAACCCTCAATCGATGAAACGATCAGCATTCTGACCGGCCTGAAGCCTTGTTTTGAAGAATTTCATGTCATCCGCATCAGTGACAACGCTATCGACAAGGCTGCCAGGCTTTCAGCCCGCTACATTTCCGACAGGTTCATGCCTGACAAGGCAATCGACCTTCTTGACGAATCAGCTGCCCACCTCAAGCTTCTGACATACAGCCCTCCCGCCGAGATCCGTAAATTGAAAAGAGAACTGAATGACGCCAAGCGCGAAGAAGAATCCTTCATGGAAGAACAGAATTATGAAGAAGCCGCTTCACTGCATTGCAAATGCCTTGAACTGGAACAGAAAGTTTCAACGCTTTCAGGTAACTGGGAAAACGGGCGCTCTGGACTGGTACCTGTGCTGGAGTCGGAACATGTGGCAAAAATCATTTCAGAATGGACAGGGATCCCACTCAGCAGACTGCATGATGAGGAACTTACGCGCATGTTGGAGCTCTCCACCCGTCTGCGCCAGAGAATCATTGGTCAGGACCCGGCCATCGATTCCATCGTTTCCACCATCCGTCGCGCCAGGGCCAATCTGGCCAATCCCTGCAAGCCGCTGGGGTCTTTCATTTTTCTCGGACCAACAGGCGTTGGAAAAACTGAAACTGCCGCTGCTTTAGCTGCTGCGCTTTTCGATTCCGAGGAGGCCCTGATCCGCATCGATATGTCTGAACTGATGGAAAAGCACGCTGTCAGCAGGCTGATCGGAGCCCCGCCCGGATACATCGGTTTCGAAAAAGGCGGGCAACTGACAGAACTGGTGCGGCGCAAGCCTTATAGTGTTATTCTGTTCGATGAAATCGAAAAGGCCCATCCGGATGTATTCAATATATTGCTGCAGATCCTGGAAAACGGGAGACTGACCAGCGCCCAGGGAAAAGTGGTTAATTTCAAGAACACTACAGTGATCATGACCTCCAATATCGGCACACGCGATATCAGCGAAAGAAGCAGCATCGGATATGTTGACTGCCAGGCAGGAAACAGAAAAGATCTGGAAAAAACCATCGTCAAGGAACTGAAGAACAAGCTCAATCCTGAACTGATCAACCGCATTGACGAAATTGTGGTTTTCAACTCATTGACAATCGAAGACTTAGGGCGCATAGCCATCAATCAGTTGCACGAGGTCAGGGACAGGCTCAAGGAAAGCGGCATCTGCATCGAATTCAGCGATGACATCGCCACATACCTCGCCAAAAAGGCCCATTCCGAAAAATATGGGGCCAGACCCCTGCGCCGTCTGGTGGATAAAACCATCTGTGATTTCATGGCTGAAAACATTCTGCAGGGACTGGTTTCATCCGGCGACATGGTGTCGTTAGAGCTGGATGTTGTGACTGAAAAAGTGCTGATTCAAAAAACATGATTCGGATGACTCGAATCGATGGGCGAGAAGTTGCACTGCGCTGCAGTGAGATTGAATACCTGTATCAGCAGGGTTGTTCCTGTACAGTTGTCACCAATACACATGGTTTTATCAGGGTAAAGGAAAGCCCTGAGGCTGTTATCCGGCTTTTTACCGAAGAAAAAGCCCGCCTTTTTTCATTGGCGGGCTGATATTTTCAAGACAGTATCGGTAATAAGTAATCGGTAATTGGTAATCAGTATCTATGCCCTATAACCTGCAACCTATCACCCATTACCCATTACCCTGAGCCACACTGTAGTCAGCCCTGATATAATCCAGCATAGTTTCTGCATTTTCAGAAAAACTGCATGGCAGGTGTTCCACCCTGTCTTCGCGGATGACCCAGCAATTATCGTCTTTTCCACACTTAGGACACATCATGAGGCACCTCCTGTTGTCATACTCGATTCTGCACTAAGGCTCTATCATACCTATCGGCATTTGGGAGGTAATTGGTTATAGTAGGGGCGAATAATTATTCGCCCCTACATCATGACAATCCCTTTTTTTTCAAGGCTGCCTTGAGCGTATTCAGGGAGATATCCAGAGTTCTGGCGGTGTGCGCCTTATTGCGGTTTGTTTCCAGATAGGCGGCGGCAATAATATCGAGTTTGTGCTCTTCCAATGTCCTTGCTGCACTCAAAGAAACAGGTAATTCCTGACTTTTGACCGGTAGAACCGTTTCAGGAAGCGGGCAGTTTTCACCGAGCGCGCAGTATCTGCGCAGCAGCTGGTCCAGTTCACGAAGATTCCCGGGCCAGCTGTACTCATTCAGAAGAGAAGTTATTCTCTCAGGAACAAGGCCATGGTTTCGATCAAGTTCCGTACTGATGCGGAAAAGCAGAAAATCCGCTGTTGCCAGCAGATCATCAGCAGACGCGCGCATGGTCGGAGGAGTCAGCACAATTTCACCCAGCAGGTGAAACAGGTCGCGTCTGAAAGAACCATTCTTCACAGTTTCTCCGATTTCCGCACCAGTAGTCGAGATAATGCGCACATCAGACTGCTTTTTTCCTCCAGTTACCAGCCTGACTCTCCGGTCGAGCAACTGAACCAGTCGCGCCTGCAGTCGTGGTGAGAGTTTGTCGACATTCTCCAGAAGAACTGTCCCACCGGAGGCCTTTTCCAGAATCCCGATCCTGTTTCTGCCCATTCCCGGCAGCCCCTGTTCTGATCCAAACAGTTCAATCTCCAGCGTTTCCTGATCCATTGCATCGCATTTGACAGTTAGAAAATGGCGAAAAGCGCGTGAGCCTGACACATGAATCAACAAAGCAGCCGCCTCTGCGCCACATCCTGTTTCAGCACTGATCAGGCAATGACATTGGTCTTCCAGTGCCGCGGATTTCAACAGATTTTTCCAATTCAACATGACATGGGAACTGCCGAGAAGCCAATGAACTACAGCCAGCAGGTGATGATGCATAAGATAGATCTGCCTGCCTGTATGCTCAGCGGTCTGCGCAAAAAAATGCTCGCAAAACGATGCTGTTGAAGCAAGACTGCCTGGCTCGCTGAAACAGAATTTCCAGGCCGCCAATACCATTATCGGCCATTCAGGAGGATTTTTTTCCAGAAACATGGCCGGAGCCTGATCCTGGCTGCCATACCTGTGAAAAATGGCAGAAACAGTTTGCCCGGGTGTAGCGTCCTTGTCTTCCATGATGCGGAATGAATCATTGCAGTATTTGTGAAAAAAATCCAGATTCCCCCGGCTGATCCAGGTAATGTCATTCCCAGCGGCTAATGCTGCGGACAGCACCTGAACAATACCTGTAGAATTGTAAAAAACCGGAATTCCTGAAAGCCAGATCCTGCCAGGGTGGTCCATATCTCTCAATACCTGTGAAAAACACGAATGGAATCCGGCAGCTGTGGTAAAAAATATTTTTGACTGTTCCAGATTGGCTGATAAGATCAGGGCAGCTCCAATACTGTGCGGGTCCAGTACTGAAAGAATCACATGCTTTTCATCGTTCACCATTAAATAATGATACCTGTTCAAAATAAGCAGTCAATAATTGATAAAAAACCGATTTCTAAAAAAAACTCTTCTCCTGGATAAGCCACGCAGAATCCACTGGACGCACGAGAACTCTGGCAGGAAGGCTATGCTGAAAAACCGTGGGTCAAGAGGTACTGTCAAAATTGTACTTAAAAATACTCAGCCATTGCTCCGATAGGTGGTGAGCTGTCAAAAAATGACCTGGCATTATGCTGGTCATTGATTGGCAATAAAAGCACATCAAGGGACGGTAATGGCAGATAGCCGTGTGAGCGATAGCGAACTACGGATATCTGTACCCGAAAGCGCAGCTGAGGGTGGTAATAGGTGATGAGTAAGACGGAAATGCGGAAAAACGGACATGTACAGTGTAGGGGTCGATTTCAAATCGACCAGACACCCGGAGATGCGGATATGCGCAACGCAGGGGTCGGTTCCAAACCGACCCGTAACCTTCTGGGCGAATTGCATTGTGGATCATGCATATATTCCGCACAAGACAAAAGAGTAAATAAATATATGTCATTTATTGCATCATCTTATATGGCCGGTATAATAATGGGCAGACCATTCAAGAGGATTTGGGCACCCATGTTTTACCTGCAGCAGATTCCAGCCGTAATCCGGCAATATTTCAGGAGGTTGCCCATGGTCTTTCACGCCAAGCAAACTGCGCTGCTTCTTTTCGCACTCTGTGTCTTTGCGAGCAGCGCTTTAGCAGCAGGTGTGGATGTGCCCAACGGATCGACCATGGCTGTAGCCACCGGCACACTGGAAGTGACCGGAGACATTTCATTTGCAGGGACCCTGTCAGCCACATCAGGCTTCATCAGCCTGACAGGCAATTGGACGAATTCCGGTACATTTACCGCCAACAGCTCGACAGTGGCTTTCAAAGGTGCCGCTAATCAGACTATGACCCACCTGAGCCAGGATTTCTACAATCTGGTGTTGAACAATAACGGCGGAGCGAGTGATGTTATTCCTTCAGCCGGGACAGTGAATGTCAACAACAACCTGACTGTCACTGACGGTGTGTTAAAACTTGATACCAACAACACTGCATTGACTGTTGACGCGGCAACTTCGGTAGCAGCTGCCGGAGCCATCACCTGCGGAACAGCGACAACCACATTTACCGGAGCGGCGACTGTAGCCGGAACTTTCACAGGGTCGAGCAACACAAAGACTTTCGGA
>JAQTRI010000258.1 GCA_028711905.1 Candidatus Wallbacteria bacterium
CGATTGTTTTGTGGATCGCAGTAAGCAAAAATGAACCATAAGGGGGCTAAATGAACATCATCATCAACGGCAAGACATGCCATGCGGTAGAGGGACAGACCATACTGCAGACTGCCAAGGCCAATGGGATCTACATTCCATCGCTCTGCTGGCACGAAAAAGTCGGCGCGGCAGGCAAGTGCCGCGTGTGCGTAGTGGAAGTCGAGGGCATGAGAGGCCTGCAGACCTCGTGCTCAGTAGTGGTCAAGGAGGGCATGAAGGTAGAGACCAGAACCGAGAAGATCCTGGAGGCTCAGAAAATGATCGTGGATCTGCTGCTTTCAAACGGCAGGCACGACTGCATTTCCTGCGCCCAGAACGGGGCCTGCGAGCTGCAGGATGTAGCCTATTACCTCGGCATTGAGCGGGGTTCCATGGTTTATCATGATCTTGAAGACAACCGGGACGAATCCTCGGAATTCATCTCAGTAGACCGCACCAAGTGCATTTCCTGCGGACGGTGCGTGGCAGCCTGCCAGAACACTGTCACCAACGATGTGCTGGATTTCGGCTGGCGCGGTCACGGCACCGAAATTGTTTTTGACGCTGACAAGCCGATGGGTGAATCCAATTGCGTGCAGTGCGGCGAGTGCTCCCAGATCTGTCCTGTGGGCGCGATTACGGACAAGAAGGCCAAAGGCCTGGCACGGCCCTGGGAGACCAGGCGCACGGTTACCGTGTGCCCTTACTGCGGCGTGGGCTGCCAGATCGCTGTGCACACTGATCGCCTGACCGGTAAGATCGTCAAAACCACTGGCGTGGAAACAGCAGCTACCAACAAGGGCATGCTCTGCGTCAAGGGCCGCTACGGGTATGATTTCGTTGAACATCCGGACCGGTTAAAAATGCCATTGATTCGCAAGGACGACGGCACATTCAGGGAAGCCTCGTGGGAAGAAGCTATTCAGACTGTGGCTGACAGGCTGCGCGACATTCGGGACAAGCATGGAGCGGACAGCATTATGGCATTGGCTTCAGCCAAGGTGACGAACGAAGAAAACTACACATTTCAGAAATTTATCCGCACAGTGATCGGTACGCATAACATTGATCACTGCGCGCGATTATGACACAGCTCCACGGTGGCCGGTCTGGCCGCCTCCTTCGGTTCCGGAGCTATGACCAATGATATCGCAGGCATGGACAAGAGCGATGTAGCGCTGATTATCGGGTCCGACACATCTGAAGGCCATCCTGTGATTTCCGCGCGGCTGAAGAAAGCCGCCAAAGACGGCATGAAACTGATCGTCATTGACCCCAAGCGCATTAAAATGGCGGACTATGCCACGATTTACGCTTGTCAGAGACCTGGTACGGATGTGGCTGTTCTCAACGGCATCATGCACCTGATTATCAAGAATAATTGGCACGACGCTAAATTCGTTGAAGAGCGCACAGAGGGATTCAATGAGTTGAAAGCCATGGTTGAGAAGTTCACTCCTGAATATGTTGAAAAGATCAGCAGCATCCCGGCAGGGACACTGCAAAAGATTGCTGAAATTTACGGCCACGCCAAGGCAGCGGCTCTATACTACGCCATGGGCATCACCCAGCACACTACGGGCACCGACAATGTCAAATCATGCGCCAACCTGCAGATGCTTTGCGGACACATGGGCAAGGTCGGCGGCGGGGTCAATCCCCTGCGTGGTCAGTCCAATGTGCAGGGAGCGTGCGACATGGGATGCCTGCCCGTGTTCTACCCGGCCTATCAGAAGGTCGGGATGGAGGAAGTGCAGCAGAAGTTCGAGAAACTATGGAACTGCCGCTTAAGCGCCAAGCCGGGTCTGACCATGACCGATGCCTTTAATAAGGCTTACGATGGCCAGATGAAGGCCTTCTACATCATGGGAGAAAACCCCATGCTCAGCGATCCGGACCTGCATCATGTGGAAGAGGCGTTGAAAAAACTGGAATTGATCGTGGTGGAGGACATTTTCCTGACTGAAACCGCGAAAATGGCGCATGTGGTGTTCCCGTGCACAGCCTGGCCTGAAAAGGACGGCACGATCACCAATACCGAACGCCGCGTGCAGCTCTCGCATAAAGCCGTCAATGCTCCGGGCGAATCCAAGCACGACTGGGAAGTGCACCAGATGCTGGCCAACAAACTGGGCCACAATTGGAATTACACCTCAGCCGAGCAGATCTTCAACGAACTGGCGCAGTGCACTCCGTCATATGGAGGTATGGACTACCGCAGACTCGAAGGCAACGGCCTGCACTGGCCCTGCCCGGCCAAGGACCATCCGGGCACGCCTGTGCTGCACATCGGCAAGTTCTCCAAGGGAAAGGGCACCTTCTTTGCCATTGACTTCAAGGCACCTGCGGAAATGCCTGATCAGGAATACCCGCTGTACCTGACAACCGGCAGAATCCTGCAGCATTTCCACACAGGCACGCTGACCCGCAAATCGAAAGGTCTGGAAAATCTGGCAGGCCCGCACGCCATGATCTCGGTCGAAGACGCTGAAGCGCTTGGTATCGGAAACAGCGGACAGGTCAAGGTGACGACCAGGCGAGGTACGATCACGACCAAGGCTTTTGTCACTAAACGCATGCCGAAAGGTACCGTGTTCGTGCCGTTCCATTTCTGGGAGGCTCCCGCTAACAGGCTGACCATCAATGCTCTTGATCCTGTGGCGAAGATCCCGGAGTACAAGGTATGCGCGTGCAAGATCGAGAAGGGATGATCCAGCGGAGGCGGATGTCAATCCGCCGGCAACCGGTAATAATCAAAGCTAAAGGCCCTCCTGGAAACAGGGGGGCCTTTCAATTTTCCGTCAGCAGGCCGTAGAACGAGCTCTCGTCCTTGATCACTCCGTCAGCCTCGTGCAGGTCCTGTTTCGTGAACCCGACAGTGATGTGCGGATAAAAGCGGGTCGCATCGAAACTGAAGGGTTTGCCGCCGTTTTCCTCGAACAGCTTCTGCACGGCAGCCCTGATTTCAGTCAGTGCCGGAGACTTGACCACAATGAAAAAGGCCGATTCTGGTTTACCGGAAATGACCTTGCTGCCGCTGCCTACGCATACGACCTCAAAGGTGGCGGCCTGGATCAACATGTCTTTGGCGATGCGGTTGATGTCCTTGATGGAAATATGCTTTTTCAGCACCTGATTGTATTCGACAGGCGTGATCACCGTGATGTGAGCCTCGCCCCGGTTTTTGAGAGTCAGGCCGGTGGCGGCTTCTATGTCCTTCCAGAGCTTTTTCACAGGCGCATAGGGCAGGTCCTGGATCAGGTAGGAATCGAACGCCCCTGATCCGGCGTGCTCCTGGAACTCGAGCTTGGCTGTATCGTGGATTGAAGAGGAAATGGTGAATTCAGGGGCTTCGCGGCCCGCGGCAGGCAGGCAGGCGAGGAATGAGATCAGTAATAATGTGATCAGGACGCGGTAATTCGGCATGGCAGCTCCCGATAGTTTTTGCTTCTGATTATACATCCGTTCGGAGCAGTTTGAAAGCGTAATTAGTGCGGAAATCCTAATCGCCCCCTGCGCGGGGGTGTGGAATACCCAGCAGCCTCCGGCTTGACAGGCTCTTTGCTTTCTGTGTAGCATCGAAGAGGGAGAGGAAGGATCTGGCGGTCCGGCTGGTCTTCAAAACCAGTAGCGGGCGGGTAACACTGTCCGTGGCAGGTTCGATTCCTGCCCTCTCTGCCAGACTGTTGAAACCAGCCTGTCTGCTTCGTTGCGCTCAGCCCTCGGTTCCTCGTGTACCTTTAAGTACACTGCGGACCTCGGACTTTGCGCGCCTCGCATCCAGACTAGTTTGAACAGTCTGCTGGTTAGACGCAGAATAGGCTGGATGCAGATTCGGACTTTCGGCTTCACGCATCAGGTTAGAGCCTCTTAAAACTTGTTTGGTAGAGGCTCTTATCCTCGGAGCGTAGCGTAGAGGGCATCTCGACCATTTTGAGCAGTCTGGTCCGGGTTGCTGCAACTGATTGAATTGCATGGCTGTGGCGTTCTTCCCGGCAATGCACAATGTAGGGGCGGAATGTATTCCGCTCGCACCCGAAGGGTGCCAGGGGTGATAATGGCTTCCAGGGACAAACTCCAGAAACTGCCCAGTGTCAGCGCTTTGCTGTTGAATCCGGGCGTTTCCCCATTATGCGACCTCCACGGCACTGCCATAGTCACCTGGGCTGCGAGAAAAATCCTGCACCAGGCCCGAGAGGGCATCAAGGCTGGAGCGGCAGTGCCGCCGGCTGAGCAACTGGCAGTCGATACTGCAGCCACAGTGAAAGCTCTCGCGTGTCCGACCCTCAGGGAAGTGGTCAATGGCACAGGAGTGGCTATCCACACTAATCTCGGCCGTTCGCCGCTCGGAGAAACAGTGCTCAAAGATCTGACTCCGATCATTCTCGGCTATTCCAACCTGGAGTTTGACTTGAGCAAAGGCGAGCGCGGCAGCAGGCACGATCATGTCGCCGCACTGCTGCAATATCTGACCGGAGCCGAGGACGCCATTGCGGTCAACAACAACGCCGCAGGATTGTTCCTGACCCTTGGCGCCCTGGCCAAAGGGCGGGAAGTCATTGTTTCGCGAGGTGAACTGATCGAGATCGGCGGATCGTTCAGACTGCCTGAAATCATGGCAGCTTCAGGCGCGATCATGGTCGATGTCGGCACCACCAATAAAACCAGGATTAAAGATTATGAGAAGGCTGTCAATGGAAACACAGCCATGATCCTCAAGGCCCACAGATCCAATTTCAGCCTCTCAGGCTTTACTGAGGAAGCCTCCTTAAAGGAGCTTTCCGACCTGGCTCACTCTAAGGGAGTGCATTTCGTGTATGACCTCGGGTCAGGATTGCTGCGCAGGCCCGCGAATCTTTCCCTGGAAAGCGAGCCTGATGTCAGGTCATCTCTGGCGCAGGGGGCTGAACTGGTGCTGTTCTCAGGAGACAAGCTGCTCGGAGGCCCCCAGTGCGGTATTGCGGCAGGCAGAAGCGATCTGATCGGCAGGTTGAAGAAACACCCGCTGATGCGGGCCGTGCGCGTCGGGAAACTTACCATCGCCACCCTGACTTCAGTCATGCGCTCATACCTTTCGGATGAAACGCTTACGCGCGACAATCCGGTGTTTACCATGCTCAGCCAGTCTCAGGCTTCATTGAAGCGCAAAGCTGAAAAACTGTGTCGGGCAGTTTCCAAAGCCGGTGTCCCGTGCGATGTGCGGCAGAGTATTGCCCAGTGCGGTGGCGGCACCCTGCCGGATCTGAAAATCGAAAGTTATTCCGTCAGAATCCTGTTCGATGAAGCTACGACCGTGTCCCGCTCCCGGGCTTCTGAACGCATGTTTTCGGCACTGCTTTCCTTAGAGCGCCCAATCCTTGGAGTGCTGCGCTCAGGCGAACTGCATTTTGATGTTTTCACGCTCAAGGAAGCAGATTTTTCCTATATTGCTGAATCCTCAGCCAAGGTCATGACCGGAAAGGATACGGCATGAACCGGAGTTTGGGATTTCATCTGATCTGTTCCAGGAGGAAGTTGTGAACGGCTTCCTCGGGACGGGTCGCGTTCCTGTAATAAAACATCCTGCTATCACATCTTGTAAGGGCGGATCCATGTATCCGCCCAATTCCAGGCGTATTGTCATTTGGGGGGACATT
>JAQTRI010000259.1 GCA_028711905.1 Candidatus Wallbacteria bacterium
ATCATCAGCCAGCACAACAGCCAGAGTCAGTATGACCATGGCCATGTGGCGCGGCATGGAAAAGAGCGAAAAAATCCCTGCAGCCAGAAACATAGCGGCCGTTTCCAGCCTTGTGCGTGAAAAGATCCTCCAGTAGATGAAAAGAAGAAGCGCAAGCCCTGGAATGCCGTTTTCCGTCAGAATTTCCAGAAAATCATTGTGCGGGTACAGGGTCAGGTTGTAGGTGTCGTTGATCGCGAGAAATTCGCGCCCAAAAAAGGGATATTGAACGGAGAAACCGCCTTCGCCGAATCCTGAAAAAGGCGCGTGGCGGAACATGGAAAAACTGGTTTTCCACATGATCAGCCTGTGCTCGAAGCTGGGAAAGCTTTTGATTCCCGCGCTAAAAGCGGTTACAGCTGTTACAAAGAGCAGCCCTGCAATCAGTACTGTGAAAAAATGTTTTTTGCTGAACCCGGATTTGACAGCAGAAATTGACAGCAACACGACAGGGATGGTGACCAGAGCAGCCCTGTTGCCGAGAAAGCAGAGCAGAATGATCTGCAGTGCCGGAAGAAGACGCTCGCCGTTCAGAAAAAGATATAAGGCCGAGAGAACTACAAATGCTGCGCAGAAGTTCTGGTTGTAGAAAAAAAAGAAGCCGTTCGGATCAATACCGGGAACCATGCGTGGAAGGGAACCAAATTGCCAGTATCCGGCGAACAGCTGAGGCAGGCGGAGATACACGGCAAAAAAAGCTGGGAAAAAAATCCAGGCCTGCAGCCTGATTACGCGGAGTGTCAAATCCCTGCCCTTGCCTGAGCATGCAGATGCAATGATTAACAGGACAAAGAGTATGCTCTCGTTCAATCCCTGCAGTGCGTAAGCCGGGACCTGACTGAACGCAGCCCTGACAGACTGCCAGGCTATAAGCATCAGGAGCGGGCCTGATATTCCGGGGTGCGGAATTAAGATATTTTTTTTTCTCAGTATCAAATTCAGAATCAGTATTCCGCAAATCATACCGGCTATGCCGGTCTTGAACTGCCAGGCTTCATTGGGATCGATCGTGCGCAGAAAGGGAAGGACCAGTATCAGGCAAGGCAGCACCAGCGGGCAGTTGAAATGAAAAAACCTACCGGTCCAGGGCATCCAGGTTTTCCAGAAAAACATTGATTTCGCCTGTATCATTGTAAAAATGGGGGCTGATGCGCAGACAACCATTGCGGGCGCTGATGAGGATTTTGCGTTTCCTGAACTCAAAATTGAGCGCTTTAGCATCGTGCTTTGGTTCAAAGGTCACGATTCCAGAGCGTTCGTCAGTTGATGAGTGTGGTGAGAGCACATGGTATGAGCGCCTGGAAAGTTCTTGAATCAAGTATCCTGTAAGGCCCAGTATGCGTTCCCTGACTGTGTCGATACCGACTTCCAGCAGAAGGCTGAGCGACTCATGAAATGCTGCGATTCCTGCCCGACCGATAGCCCCTTCCTCGAATCTTCCTGCATGGGGCAGGGAATCCTGTGGTCTTTCATTGAAATTCATCGGATCAGCGATCCCGGTCCAGCCTCTGTAATCGTTGCGGAGCAGCGGGATGGTTTCAGGGCTGACATACAGAAGACTGACTCCCTCGGGGCCGAGCAGCCATTTATGCGCATCAGCACTGAGCATGGAGGGCCTGGCGGATTTGACGGAAAACGGTATAGCCCCGAGGCTCTGGATGCCGTCAAGCACCAGGAAAGTCTTCCGGTCAAGGCACAGTTGCGCAAGACCGGCGAGGTCCTGCTGGAAACCGGAAAAATACTGGACTGTGCTGTGTGTGACCAGACGGGTTTTATCAGAAAAACTTGCGGATATGGCAGAGAGTGGTATGCGATGGTTCTGCTGCGGCACATGGATGATCCGGATGCCACGGTCGACAAGCGGCAGCCAGGGGTAATAGTTGGCCGGGAATTCATCGGCAGGAGTGATTACCTCTTCCCCAGATTCGACCGGAAGGAGAAGGGATGCCAGAATCAGTCCCCATGTCGTGTTTTTGCCGAAAGCGATGCATTCAGGGCTGCAGTCAAGCAGCCCGGCAGCCAGTTCCCGTGTTTTTGCCAGAAGAGGGAGCCAGTAATCCTGCTCACGCAGATTACCGCAGTTGGTGAATTCAAAGGCGTAATCGCAGACAGCCTGTGAGCTGCGCAGGGGCAGCGGAGCCACTGCTGCATTCATCAGATAGATAAAATTGCGCTTGACCGGGAACTCATGCGCGATCAGTCTGCCAAGCGCATGCATGGCCTGTTCCTGGGGTTGACTCACGACACCTGGCTGCCGTCGCTGATATCTGCGTCAGGCCCGAGCAGGGCGAGCACATCCCCATTTTTGGCCGCCAGCACCATGCCTTGAGACACTTCTCCCATCAGCTTGGCAGGTTTGAGATTGGCCACGATCACCACATTTTTCCCGATAAGCTGCTGGGGTTGATAGTGCTTGGCTATGCCGGCGATCAGCTGGCGGGTTTCTCCGCCGACACTGACGCGGAGCTTGAGAAGCTTGTCACTCTTGGGAAGCGCTTCAGCTTCCAGAATTTTGGCTATCCTCAAGTCCAGCTTACGGAAATCATCGATGTTGACAACAGGGCCTGATGCAGGCGCAGCAGTCGATGCAGCAGGAGATGCGGGTTTCACGCCACCGGCTTTTTCGCAGTTTTTAAGCAGTGTGTCGATTTCAGCCTGAATCTGCTCATCCTCGATTTTTTCAAAGAGAATGGCTACATTTTTCAGTTTAAAGCCTGCAGGCCTGATGGTTTTGATACGGTCCCAGGGAATCATGTCGATCTCTGTCATGTTGCCGAGCATGCGCCACAACTTGGCAGCCGACTCAGGGATTACAGGGTATGAAACATAAGCTAAGTAACTGATCAGCTCAGTACAGAAGCCTATGGTTTCAGCGCAGCGATCCGGATTCGACTTGCGGGTGGCCCAGGGAGCCTCGCTGTCGTAATAGCGATTGCCGAGCCTCCCCATTTCCATGATCAGAAAGCAGGCCTTGCGTGCCTCGTAGTTGTTGTAGCAGGAGGAAATTTCATCGATCAGCCTGTGGGCTTCTTCCCGGGCCTTCAATGCCGGTTCCGACAGTTTGGCCGGCTGCTGCGGTATGGTTTCGTCAAAGTACTTGATAATAAAGGCCAGTGTCCTGTGGACGAAATTCCCGTAAATATTGGCCAGTTCGCTGTTGTTGCGACCCTGGAAATCCTTCCAGGTAAAGTCCGAATCCCGGGTTTCCGGGGCATTGGCCGCAATGGCGTAACGGATGCTGTCTGTTTTATAGCGGGTGAAAAAATCCTCGATGTCAATGTACCAGCCATCGCTTTTGGAAAACTGGCGGCCATCGAGATTAAAAAACTCGTTGGCAGGAACATCATAGGGCATGTTGTAGCCTTCGACCTGGCCCATCAACAGGGCGGGCCAGACAATGCAGTGAAACGGAATGTTGTCTTTGCCGATGAAATGCATTACCCGGCAGGAGGGGTCGAGCCAGTATTTTTTCCATTCATCAGGTTTGCCGATATCCCTGGCCCATTGCTTGGTAATGGAGATATAGCCGATCGGGGCATCGAACCAGACATAGAGTACCTTGCCTTCTGTGTTGTCAAGGGGCAGAGGGACACCCCAGGAAAGGTCGCGGGTGATGGCGCGTTCCTTCAGTCCTTCCTTGATCATGGAGCGGACCCAGGTAATGACATTTTCCTTCCAGTGTTTTTTTTCTGACAGCCATTGGTCCAGTTGCGCCGACATATCCTGCAGCTGCAGGTACCAGTGTTTTGTTTCGCGCAACTCAGGAACAGATGAGCAGATACCGCATGATGGCTCTTTCAGTTCCAGCACATCCAGCCATGAGCCGCAGGAGGTGCATTCATCGCCTCTGGCTTTGTTATGGCCGCATTTCGGGCAGGTCCCTTTTACATAACGGTCAGCGAGGAACTTGTTGCAGCTGGCGCAGAAATACTGTTTGGCCATGCTGGGTTTGATCAGGTTTTTCTTCAGAAGATTCATGAAGAATTCCTGGGTCAGGTCATAATGATCAGGATGCGTAGTGCGGCCGAAGCTGTCAAAGCGGATGTTGAATTTATCGAATATGCCTTTGATCACTTTGTGGTATTTGTCCACATATTCCTTGGGGGAGATTTGATCCTTTTCAGCGGACAGCGTGATCGGCACTCCGTGTTCATCCGTGCCGCAGATGAAAACAATGTCTGCACCATTGAGGCGCTTGAAGCGCACAAAAATATCGGCAGGAAGATAAGCGCCGGCGATGTGGCCGAAATGGATCGGACCATTGGCATAGGGCAGGGCGGATGTGACGAGTAAGCGTTCTTTCATGTTAAACCTCGCTGATGAGCTGCGGAAAATCTATCATTTTCCGGCGGGCTTGGCAAGTCAAACTGTGACTGCTGAATCGTAGAAATTGATATGCAGTCAAAGCGGTAATGCGTTAAAGCGGATATGTGGTAATACGGAGAGGGAACGGTTGTTCGTCCCTGCTTACCAGGTCTTTTTCAGGCAGAAAATCTTTCCTGATGACGGCGGAATATCATGATTCGAAAGGGAATTTCCGTTGACATCAGCCGTGAAATCGTAGATGCATTCAAACCACTTGCCGTTATAAGGGAAGGGAATGTCAACATACTGGGTGTCATTGGAGAAATTGAGGGCCACCACCACGATATCGCCGTTAAGATCCCAGCGCTTGTAGACCAGCACCTTTTTGTCGCTGTATTTTTTCATGACTTCCAGGTTGTTGAACCTGAGAGCCGGGTGGTCTTTGCGCAGTTTGGACAGTCGCTGATAAATCCAGAACAGGCTCTCGCCGGTTGATGATGTGAGTTTGTTCCATTTCAGCTTGTTCGGGTCAATAGTTTTTCGGGTATCCATGCCGAATTCCTGGCCGTGGTAAAGCATGGGCACACCTGCGGCAGTGAAAAGGGCGATGGCGCCGAGCCGTGACTTTTGCACTGCGATGTCAAAATTGAGGCTCGAATTGGTGAGGGCTTCGAAGATCACGCGCTCTTCATCGTGGGATTCTGTGTAATTGACAACCTGGGCGTTGTCGGAAAAGCCGTCTGCTGCGAAGAAAAGGCCTTTGACTGTCTTGTCGAGATCGCCCCAGTAGTTGCTGTGCTCATATACTCCTTCGCGCAGATTGGCCTTCATCTGATCGTGGAATGTGTCGTGCCAGAGGGAATCCATATTGGTGGAATGCACGACATGCGGGTCCTGAGGAAGGTGCTCGGCAATCAGGTAGACATCGTTCTTGAACTGGCGGGCTGCCCATGAGATGTAACTGACGCCATTGTAACCGTCATAGCCAATCCCGATGGTGTAGTCGAAGCGGAAACCATCGATGTGGTATTCGCGCATCCAGTGCTCAAGCACATCTTTAGTACAGCGCTTGGTGCAGTCAGACCAGTGGTTGAAGTCCGGAAATCCCCAAGGATTATGGTCAGTCGAAAAGTACGGGTTTTCATTATAAGGATACATTTGAGCCAGTGGGCAGTCGCCACAGCAATGGTTGAAAACAACATCCAGGATAACGGCTATACTCTGCCTGTGGCAGGCATCGACTAAGGCCTTGAAATCGTCCGGTGTGCCGTAAGCGGTTTCAGGG
>JAQTRI010000260.1 GCA_028711905.1 Candidatus Wallbacteria bacterium
AAGTGAAGGAGGTGTATCAGGCACCGCAGGGATCGGTGCTGGAACTGGCAATGTATCGGTCAGAATTGAAGGAGAAATTCAGGAGAATCCTCCAGTGACGGGTTACCTACATTCAGTTGACAGCAACGGTACCCGTCCCAGGGTTGCATTGTCTTCTCACCAGTTGTAATATAAGTATAACTCTTCAACAACAGAGGGGATCAGTGGCTAAGCAGCAAGTAAAATCTCAGAACTTCTCGATCATGATGACAGATATCCAGGGATATACCGACACAAGTTCCGTTTCCTCACGGGAACAGATCGTTGGCCTGATCCGCAAGCACAACCAGCTGATGATGCCTGTCATCCATTTTTACGGCGGTACCATAGTCAAATCCATCGGGGATGCTCTGCTCTGCACTTTTCCCAGTGCCACGGACGCGGTAGTGTGCTCAATCATCATCCAGCTTCTCCTGCGGGAGCATAACAAACTTCAAAAGGACGAAGCCCATAGAATGAAACTGCGCGTTGTGGTCAACACGGGAGATGTGACCATTGAAAACAACGACATTTTCGGTGACGCGGTTAACATCACCTCCCGCATGGAAGGGCTGGACTGTTTTCCCGGCGGAACAATCGGCATCAGCGAATCCACCTATCTCCTGATGAACAGAAACGAGATCTCGGCTGAAAAGCTCGGTCCCATGCAGCTGAAAGGCATTCCCTATCCTGTGACTGTGTACAAAGTGCCTGTGGAAGAACAGAAGTTGAATCAGATCCCTACCAAGCTCCTTCAACTGGTGGAAAAAGCTGTTGGAGAAAGCGGAGAAATCGATCTGACTTCCAATACCAATGAATGGTCCAACGCCATTCACTCCTTTCTCAAGGAGAAAAACTGGGGCGAAAACATCAACCAGCTGGGAAAAGGCATCAACATTTTGCAAAAGAACATTACTCGTCAGCTTGGTCAGCAGACAGTGCTGGAGAAAAAGCAAAAAGCCCAGTTCTCGGAAGCCCCCACTGGTAAAAGGCTCAAATCCTTCTTTGCCGATGTCCTGATCCTGTTTGTTGTTTTCGGTATTTTAAACGCCGGATGGTGGGTTTCACGCCGCATGGCGTTTGGCAATCTTACCATTTCCGAGAAGGAATTCAGCAAACTTGATGGGGTTACGGGTTATTCCCGCTACCATCCAGTAACTTCCACTGACGGCAAACTGAGTTATCACCGCAAATCAACCTTTATCGAAAGTTTGATCAATTTTAACATCAGATACCCCCTGCTGTTCCTGCTGCTTTACTTCGCGGCTTCCTGGAAGCTGCGGGGGGCATCCCTGGGACAGGTCGTATGCCACACAGCGGTTGTGACTGAAAACGGACAGCCACTTGAATGGTTGCAGGCTTTCAAGCGCAGCGCTCTTTTCATGGCCTCGTCAATCCTGTTCGGTATCGGGGCCGCGCCAGTGTTGAACGGGCAGCCTGCGCTCTATGACAAAATTTGCGGCACCAGGGTTGTTGAGTAGGGGCACATTGCATTGTGTCCCTGAATGAATAACTTGAGTTTGGCAAATTTTTGTGGTGTTCAGCCAGAAATTCTGCAAAAACCTTGATTTGTGGCGGGTCCTGGCTTGGTACAACTTTTTCTCTCCTTCGACAAGCTCAGTGCGAAAAAAAGTTGCACCTGGCCACCCCACAAGGGTTTCAAGGAATACTTTGAAAATTTGCCAAACTCAACTGAATAATTTATTTTTCCAGATAAATCCTGTAACGGTCTTCCCTTTTGAATACCACCTGTGGTGTGAGAACCTCTCCATTGACTTCGGCAAACCATGGCGAGAGTTCCTGATCGCGCACATTCTCGATCAGATGATACTGCTTTTCCGGGGGCAGACCCTGCCCCAGCAGAAAGATCATCTTCCCAGTCGTGCGATGCACTGCAGTATCCATTATTACAACAGCATGACCGCTCCACTCTCCTGAAAAATAAACATCTCCCGGCTGTAACACTTCACTATCCCGCAGCCTGCGCATCTTAACAGTCATAAACCCGGTGGAGGCACATTCAAAGAAAAATCCCATATACCTGCGAAAGGAATCATATGAACTGTCTTTAAAATCACAGTCTCGCCACTTAAGCTTATCCCCAACAAAATAAGGACGCATGCCGCTCAACCAGAGGTTAAAATCGATCCTTTCCCCTGTGCGGAACCAGAATTCGATGTCCCAGTTCTCCCCCCTGGCATAAAGATATTCGGCCCAGAGCCTGACCGCCAGTGCTATGCCTTTCTGCCTTGGCAGATCCGGATAATCAAGATCCAGAAATGAATGACAGTGATCCATCACATCAGGCCGAAGCAGCATCGCAGGGGTGACTGTTTTTTTTTGCACCGGAAAACTCCGCAGCCATTCACCGAAACTGCCCTGCGCCTGATTAGTGCGAAGGTGAGGAAAAGGTGGAGAGAACAGAACCCCGATCGTACGGCTTTCCCTGTATGAAGAAAGCCATGTGTAATCACCGGCAGTGACAGATATGGCAATCAGCAGCAGCAGCAGGAAGAGTTTCACCCTGCCTATCCCCTGGCAGCCACGCTGACGCCGTCTAAGAGCAGAGCCGGGTAACGGCCTGTCATGGCGAAATGGGAGTCGTTTTCTATAGCCGAAACATTCTGGAGCACATCATAAATGTTTCCGGCAATCATGGCGTCTTTGACATGTCCGGTCACCTTGCCGTTCTCAATGTAGAATCCTGGCGCCAGACCGATCGAAAAATCACCGTTCGGAATATTACCGCTGTGAGCCCCAAGTGCTGATTGCACAATAATGCCGCGGTCCACACCCGAGATCATCTGTTCCAGAGACAAATCTCCGGTTCCGATCCTCAAATGCAGAATGTCGGGTGACGGCTTGTATACCACAGGGTCCCCTCCCCCAAACATTCCGCCGCCTTTGAAACCGTTGCCGGTCGGCACTGATCCCGACTTTCCGGCATACTTGAGATCATAATAGAAAGAGTTCAGTGTGCCGTCCTTGACAATGTCCAGCCTGCCGCACGGAGTTCCTTCATCATCAAAAGATCGGGCACCTGTGCCGCGGTCATCCAGCGGATCATTCCAGACTGTCAGTTTTTCGGAAAAAATGCGCTGCCCGATTTTTTTTGCCAGCGGGGACTCATTCTCAAACACGCTCCTGCCGCTGGAAGCGGATTTCAATCGCCACATCAGGGTATAAACCGACTCCGGCAGAAAAATCACTTTCATCCGGCCTGACCCGGGGGTGGCTTCGCGCTGTGAATCATTGTAAAGACAAATAATGTGATCAAGATATGAATCCGGGTAACTCGAGAAAGCTTTGCTCAGATGCATCCTGTAAACCGAAGAGTGGGTTCCCGGATACAAAAGCTGGGGTGCGATGTAGCAGGTCGATGATTTCTGCGAAAGGTTGACCCCGTTGCTGTTGAGAATTGCCAGACTGGAAATGGTGTATTCGGCCGAAGCATTGACTTGCGCCTTTGAACGCGAGGAGATGGTTGAGCAAAGGCGGATGCATTCATCCACTAATGCCTGACTGCCGATTTTTTCTATACCAGGATTATATGTGTCGACTTTTTTTATCTGCCCGGGAGCGGGAAAATTAAACGGCGCATCAATTCCGCCCTTCAGCGAAACAAGCGCATTGTCAACCAGTCCTTTGCGATCGATCAAGTTTTTGGTATAGGCAAAACCCATTTTGCCGTTCTTGATCAGTCGCAGGCTGTATCCGCACTGTACCGTACTTTCCAGATCCTTGAGATTGGAGTTCTCAAACGATACACCAGTGCTTTTTCGCTCCAGATGATAAATTTCCGCATGTTGAGCATGTTCGAGCGCCAGTTTTAAAAGCTTTTCCATCAGACACCTCCCAGAATCACATCGCGGATAATGACATGAGGGGCCCCATGGCAGGATTTGATATTGGTCTGCCCCTTGCCGCACCCCCCGGCTTTGCTCAAGTTCAAATCATTGCCGACTGCAGTGATGTTCTGCAATGTCTGATACAGGTTACCTGAGATATTGATATCCCTTATCATGCGATCCTTTTTACCATTTCTGACTAAATAACCATACTGAGCTCCGAAGGTAAAACTGTCGCCCGATGTCTGACCGCCTTTGGCATCCAGCAGATACAGCCCATCGCCGATTTTCCCGAGAAGGGTATCGAGCGAATCGGTTCCGGGCTCGATAAAAATTGTTCCCATCCTTACAATCGGGGCATAGCGATAGTCTTCAGCCACACAATGCCCAGTCAGTGGTTCCCCGAAAGAACTGGCTGTACGCCTGGAATGCAGCCTGCCGGTCAGCACACCGTTCTTCATCAGCTGCACCGGACGGGCGCGAACCCCTTCATCATCGTAACGGTAAAATCCCACCTGACCCGGCATAGTCGGATCGTCTTTGATGTTGAGTATTTCATTGCCCAGATGAGCACCAAGCTGCATTTTTTCGCGCATGGTCGGAGCGTCCTCCAGCAGATCAGCCTCGGAAAAATGCCCGAAAGCCTCGTGCGTAAACACTCCAGCTAAGCTCGAATTCAGAACCACATTGTAAACCCCGGCCTTGACAGATTCAGCGCTCAATAGTTCCAAGGCGATGCGTTTTTTATTTTCAAAGACTCCCGAAGAATCGCGTAAAACTGCGAATCCGTTACTGCCGCCGATGGCCACACGCACATTCTGCAGGATATTGCCTTCCTTGGCGGTGATTGAGCCGCTGATGCGGGTGGTCACGGTTTCTTCGTCAATGGCTGTGCCCTCGGTGTTGGCAAAGAATTTACCGCGAATCACTTCCCCGTATCCGATGCTGGTTGTGGCGATTCTCTTATCCCCAAGGGCGATTTCATTATACCCTCGAGTCAGATTAAGTTTTTCCTCGATGGAAATCCCTCGCGGGTCTTCCAGAAGCTCGGGCCTGAACCGCTCCTGCACAACCTCGGTTTCAGCCAGTTTGACCGGAAGTCCTGAGCGCGACATCAGAAGCGCGTTTTCTGAAGCGATTCTGATGGCTTCAGGAGCGTCAGACTCGCGGGTAAACGAGATGACCGACATACCTCCCTTGCGGATCATGCGCAGAACATAACCATCGGTTGTGTTGGATTCAAGACTGGTCAGTTCATGAGCGTTGAAAACGATTGAAAGATCCCTTTTCGCCTCATACCGGATATCTGCGTAATCAGCGTTGATACCTGAGAGCATTTTTTTCAGCTTGTCGATCATCTTTCTGTATCCTTTCTGTTTATCTATATTTTAAAGACGATGCTGCTGCGCAGAAAGCAACTACGACAGTTCAAATCTGTCGTCCATTTCTTTAATCCTTTTACAGCAGATCCGCAGAATCTTCATGCAGAAATCAGGATTATTCTGAAGCATCGCCACAAAATTCTGCTCATCGAACATCAGAAGCTCGGTGTCATCGGTGTCGGCGATAGCTGTGGCGATCCGCTTGGACGACCCCAGCAGGGCCAGTTCACCGAAAATCTCCCCAGGTCCAAGTATGGCCAAAGTAGATTCCTCTTTAAGGAAAGGATTGAGTTTTACAAGCCTGACTTGACCTTTGTTGACGATATACCCCATCTTTCCCGGTTCAAATTCCCTGAAAATCACTGTCCCCTTGCAGAACAA
>JAQTRI010000261.1 GCA_028711905.1 Candidatus Wallbacteria bacterium
GGGCATACTCATTGCCACCACGAACCTGATCGAGAGCATTGACCAGGCCTTTGACCGCCGCTTCCTGTACAAGCTCAAGTTCGACCTGCCGGACCGTGAAACACGGGCAAAGATCTGGCGTCATTATCTGCCGGACATGAGCATTGGTCTTGTGAAAAAGGCCTCTTTGCATGAGCTGTCCGGGGGTGAGATCGAGAATGTCGCCCGCCGCCTGACCATGGAGCGCATGTTTGAGCAGTCGGAGTTCAGCGAAATCCGGCTGAAGGCCTTGATCGGCGAGGAAAACGGGTTCAGGTGCCAGGGGCGCAGGGTGGGGTTTACGGGCTGACCGGAAACACCTTGCCCAGGAGCGGGTTCTTCTTCAAACTCGGGAGGAGTAATCCTGCGCCGGGAAAGCCGGGCACTGATGGCCACAGCGGCCTTTGATGCTGCTGCCGGAGCTGATGGCGTTGAGCACAGCCTCCTGAGTGGCATCAATCATCGCTCCGTAAAGACAGTCCATAAAACTGTTTTCAGCCCCCCTGATGGTAAATGTGCTTCCAGCTTCTTCTCTGGCCCGGTTTCCGAGGCTCAGAGCAAGGATGAATTCACCACTTGTAGTGGCTGCCGTGGAACCTGTTCCCGCTAAACCCATCCCTCCCCGCTTTGCCAGTTGATAGAGCTGCTGAGGCAGGAGCGGCGCGTCAGTGGCAGCGATCACTACGCAGGATCCGGAACTTGAGCCGCGCTTGATGCTGTCGGGATACAGCGGGTCCAGCTCAATCCCGGCTTTGCGGCCATCAATAATCAGATCCCTCATATGGCCAAAATTGGATAGCGCCATCACACCCAGGGTGTAGTTCTTCCCGGCCCTGACGACCCTGGACGAGGATCCGATTCCACCGGCAAAGTCAAAGGTGGTCATGCCTGTGCCGGCTCCGACCGTGCCCTGCACAAAAGGCCCGGACTTAGCTGAATCCAGCGCCTGTACTGCGTCGGCCGGGCTGATGATGCCGTGTCTGGCGTCATTGAGCCAGGAATCATCGGTTTCAGCCACCACAGGCACACAGGTGTCAAAGTCGTAACCGAAATCAGGGTCCTGCTTCATCAGCCAGTGAATACATCCTGTATAAGCATTGCCCACTGAATGAGTATTGGTGAGCAGAATCGGGCTGTCCAGCCATCCGGTTTCCTCGATGATGCGCGTGCCTGTGAATTCACCGAAACCATTGAGCGTGAAAAAACCTGCAGCAACAGGGTATTCGTGCACTTCACCGATCAGCACAGCAGTCACCCCTGTTCTGACCGCAGCTTCGGGCTTTTTCATGTCGCGGATGATCGTGACATGGCCGACTTTGATGCCTGGCACATCGGTCAGGCAGTTGTGTTTGGCGGTCTTTATGCAGCCGATAGGGAACTGGCGTTTGGGAATCTTCATGACCTCACCATGGCAGTGCTTGATATCAATGCATATGTTACACTCTATCCTTCTTCCAGACAATGATAACATGGATGGTTTCTTCCAAGCCCCTGTTCCGGTAAAATATGTGCATGGTTTCATCACAGATCTACATCACCGATGATTTTTTAGAGGCTTATGCCAGAGTGGCGAAATCTCAGCAGAAACAGGTGCGGGAATTTCTGAGGAAGTTACGCGAAGACCCTGCTTCCAGGGCCATCAACTATGAAAAGCTGAACGAAGCAAAAGATAAAAATGTGCGTTCGGTGCGGATCAGCCAGGCCTACCGGGCTATCATTGTGCAGATAGCTTCAGGCAGATCTTACATACTGGCTTATGTGGATCATCATGATGAAGCCTATGCATGGGTAAGGAACAAGCGCTTTGAAGTCAATCAGCATACTGGAGCGCTGCAGATACTGGAGTGTGCGTTCGAAGAAGTGGCGGAAGTCGCGTGCTCAGCTCGGAACGGTCAGCTTTTTTCCGGCATCTCTGATCAGCAGCTATTGGAATGCGGAGTGCCTGAGATGTTCCTGCCTTCGGTGCGCAACCTCGTTTCTGAGGAAGATCTGGACCGGATGTGCCGGTATCTTTCACATGATGTTTCAGAAGCATTGTATATGCTGGCAAGCGGTTATCAATGCTCTGAAGTGGTCGAACACCTGATTCTGAATGATTCTGCCGCTGGTGCGTCATCCAAGCTTGTGTTACTTTCCAGCGATCAGGAACTGGAACGAATGCTGGATGCGCCATTGGAAAAATGGCGGGTATTCCTGCATCCGGCTCAGCGCCGTTATGTTGAAATGGATGCGCCAGGACCTGTGCTGGTAACTGGCGGGGCAGGAACCGGAAAATCAGTAGTGGCTCTGCACCGTGTCAGGCATCTGGCTGAACAAGTTTTTACAGGAGCAGGAGAACGCATCCTGCTCACGACTTTTTCCCGCAATCTGGCCGAAGATCTAAAACATAAACTCTTGTCGATCTGTCGATTCGAAGCTGTGCAGCGCATCGATGTGATCAATGTGGACGCATGGGCTGACGAATACCTCAGGCAGATGGGATTTTCATACAATGTGCTGATAAGTAAAAAATCCAGCGAATTCTGGGACCGGATCTGGGATAAAGTACGGGACCTGGGTTTCAAAAAGTCCTTTTTCTGCAATGAATGGGAGCAGGTGATCCAGGCATCAGACATTCGTTCTCTCGAACAATATCTGGAAGCTGACCGTTCCTTGTGCTCCAGGAAGCTGACACAAGATCAGAGGCTGGCTGTCTGGCCTGTGTTTGCCGAGTTCAGGCATCTGCTCGATGCCGGAGGGTATCTGGAATTCGCCGACATGGTCAGAAAAGCTGCAGAAACCGTGGCCGCAAAAGGGGTGAAGAATCCCTACCGTGCAGTAGTGGTGGATGAGATACAGGACATGGGACCCAATGCCCTGCGCCTTTTGCGCAGTCTTGCTTTAGAAGGAAAGAATGATCTGTTCCTGTGCGGTGATTTCAACCAGCGCATTTACAGGAAGCCGTTTCCGATGGAATCCACAGGCATCATCATCGACAAAGACAACACCTTCAAGCTGACTGTCAATTACCGCACCAGCGAGGAGATCAGGAAATGGGCTGAGAGCATGGCCCAGGGGCTGCAATACCAGTACTGCAAGTCTTTGTTCACAGGAGGAAAGCCTGCGGTCATTGAGGTTGCGGATCAGCGGGCGGAACAAGCCAGGCTGATGTCTCATATCCAGGGTCTGCTCAAACAGGGAGTGCAGCCTGAGACCATTTGCATCGCTGCCAGGACCAATAAGCTGGTGGATGAATACGAAGAGTTTCTGAAGAGTAATGGCATTGCCTGCTGCAGGATCACTCCAACAGGCGGGGACGATCGTAATCAGCCGGGAGTGCGGCTGTCCACAATGCACAGAATCAAAGGCCTGGAATTCGATTACATGGTCGTGGCAGGAGTCAGCCCTGAGACCATGCCGCTGATGGCTGTAATCAGTAAGGCAGATACCGAAGAAGACCGCAAAAAGCTGATTCTGCAGGAAAAGTCGCTGTTCTATGTTGCGCTCACCCGTGGGCGCAAAGGAGTGCTGCTGATTCAACATTCGGAATGATCTCTGGGTTAGCAACCATCAGTTCGTTCAGCACTATTGTTAGCGATGTTTCACGCATCAAGGTGTTCTTGACAGAGGGGCGGCTTTCAGGGTAACTTGTTACAGGAGTGAGCCATGCGATACTTCAAGATCCATTGTGAAAAATGCGGATTTGTACTCAATGATTCCGCAAAATCCATGCACCCGTCACGGGAAAAGATCGCCAGGGAAATGAAAAAAGGTGCTGAACTTCTTAAACAGCCCTTAGATATCAGCGAAATCAAGTTCACCCAGCCAGAAATCGAGCACTACTGTGCCATATGCGGTCACAGGTTCGGCTCCACGATCATCGATCCGGTAAAATGCCCGTCATGCGGGGCAGAGGGAGCTCGAAATCTGATTGACATGGCCGGCAACGCTTGCCCCAAATGCAGCAAAGGCATGCTGGAGATCTCCTGGATCGACATACAGTCCGTGTGACATGAATCATTTTCCAGACAATCCATGCAACTATCAGCCCGCAAGGTCAGTTTCATCAGAGACCTGAAAAAGCAGTTCTTTCAGAACTGGCACTAACAGTGTTTCTGAATCAAGGCGTTCTTGACAGTGGAGATGACTTCAAAGTAAAAATATTTTGATCCGACAATCTAAAATCACTTCTAAAATCCATGTCAGATTTGCTTTGGAGTTTGCGTCATACTGTCATGGGCAGCCAGTATCATGTGCTGGCAGGCAGGAGGTGAAGTGTACAAAAAAGAAGATCCGCTGAGGACATGGGTCTGGTTGATCAAAGTAATTTCCAGGCTATTCAAGCACAAACCCAAAAAGTGAGGGTTCCACAGTGGACAAGGAACTGAATTGCGGTATGAGCGCGCAAGTAAACCAGAAAACCTGCGCCACCTGCTCCTTCTGGCAAGGTCCGAGGAAAGTGGAACTGGCGGGAGGGAAGATTGTGCGTGTCAAATTTCCCGGCGGCAGATATCCTTGCATTGCCAAGCCGGGGAATCAGACTGAGACAGGAGTTAATCAGTGTTCGAGGTGGGGAAAATGGGAGAAATTGAGTTGAAGCATTTTTTTAGGAGGACCCTGTGGATGTAAAAAAGGCTAAAACCTCAAGTAAAGTTAAAAAATCTGAAAAGAGAGTCGAGAAAAACAAAAAAAGAGCAGGAGACAAAAAAAGCCTTATTTGTTTGTCGTGTAACGAATCTTCAGGAGTAAAAATACCTTCAGTAATTCCAAAAAAAGTCAAATGCCGACACTGTCAAACAGCAATCCTGCTGCCTTCAAAATACGAAGACAAGCACTGCAAGGAAATCCATGCTTACAAGAATCCTGATATTGGCTTGTTTGATTTAGCTGCTGGGATTATTAACTGGCCTTTGGAAAAAATTTATGCTGCTGTAATGGCCATTCCATATGCTGACGATGCAGTAAAAAAATCTTTCGGAGGAATTGTAGGGCTGCTTAATGACGCGGCGCAATGGACTGTCCAGAGTAAGTCAATCCTTGAAGTATACAAAAAGAGCGGGTATGTGATTGATGACTTAAGCGAAGTGCGATTTCTTGATCTGTCGCGTGTAGATCAGACAATCGGTTTTTTAGCTGCAAAGTATAAAACAATTGCTTTTACTGAGGGTGGATTAGCTGGCTTGCCTTCAAATGCAGGCCCTGAAGTTGCTATTCCTGCAATTGTTGCTGATACCTTGTTCATCATCGGACTGAACTTACGTGCAATAGGTGAATACGCAGCATACTGTGGGTTCGACACTTCTCTACAGCACGAAAGGCTGTTCGCCTTGAATGTTTTAGCGTTTGCTTCTTCCCCTTCGGATGGTGCAAAAAACGCAGCTCTGGCGAATTTGATCAAAATCTCGTCTGATGTAGCGAAAAAAGCACCATGGAAAGTATTGGATGAAAGGGTTTTTGTAAAAATCATAAAAAAAGGCTCTTCTCCAAAGTGAGTGGGTAACTTGATGACATATTCATATCTCCGGGAGCATGCAGGTCAGAACCTTGAGGCGAAGATATTCTTCGTCCCTGAGACCGTATGCACGTCGCTGAAACACTCGG
>JAQTRI010000262.1 GCA_028711905.1 Candidatus Wallbacteria bacterium
CGGCACGCCACCAGAAAACTTAAAGCCGACCAGGTTCGGAAGACTTTGTCGGACTTTGGTGTCAGTATCAGGGCTGCGTCATGGAAAGGAATCTGTGAGGAAGCCCCTGAAGCTTACAAAGACATTGAAGAAGTGGTGGCAGTCAGTGTTAATGCCGGACTGGGCACACTGGTGGCGCGGATGCGGCCTATGGGTGTGCTCAAAGGGTAAATCCGTGCAAGGAACGGTTTGAAACTGCGATTCGTTTCAGTTATCGATAAAATTGGCTTCCAGGTAATCGTATTGTGCTGATCTGAAACGGCCGCTTTCCGGCTCGAAATACAACTTCGTATCCGTAGTGCAGGGATAGTTGGAATCATAGACATAGATCGTGTTACCTTCAATCCTATACGCCAGCACGACATGCATCCAGGAAAGGGAGGCCTTTAGCTGTACTAAAGTCAGCAGCTGATCACTGTCGATACTGTGGCGGATTTTATCGAATTCGCGCCGCTGATTGCCGGAGAAAAGAAAAGGCAGATTCAGCGGGTTGAACAGAAGTTTTGCCTGCCACTCTGCGACAACTTCCTTGATATCGTGTTCATAGTTCCGGGAAAAAGAGTTCAGATTGGCGTATGGAAAATTCCGATAATAACCCTTGCTTACATAGCGCACCCGGTCCTGCATGCTTTCTTCACGGTTCTGCCGACCTGTGAAACGGGCGTATTCAAAGAACATCTTTGTCACATATGCCATGCCCCAGCAATGGGCATAACCCATGGACTCCAGTATGGAGCTGCGTTCAGCACTGGACGGAAGACTGATGCAGGACGGAGCATTGTTCAGGAAATACACGGCAGGAAGGCTCTGAAAAAAAAATTCCATTTCCCGATCAAAGTTATCGAATTTTTCAGCCGCATTTTTGCTGCTGACGCGCTCAATATTATTCCAGATACGCATATCTGAGAGCGTAAAATTCGTGAAAACCGGAACATTATCGACAGGAGAAAATCCTGGAACAGAACCCGAGTAAGCTGCAAAGCATATGAATAAGAAACCGAAAAGTGCCAATCTGGACATTTTACCCCCAACTGATTATTCATGTTGTTTAATCAATTGTATCCGTTATGTTCAAAATAGCAAGGATATATCCGGCGAAAATGAAAAGGGACCCTTACGGGTCCCTTTGTTGGCATGATTTGCTGTGCGCCCCAGTCAGCACACTGCAAGGTTTACCACTTGGGTGTATATTCCCTCTTCGGCTGCTTGGGTTTGGCTTCGTCCACCCTGAGTGTGCGGCCGTTGAAATCTGTGTTGTTCAATGTGTTCTTTGCTGCGTCAGCTTCGGTTGGTGTGGACATTTCGACAAAGCCGAAACCCTTTCCTTCGATGATGCTGACTTCTTTGACTGTTCCAAACCTCGTGAAAAGTTCGTTGAGCTGTTCACGGGTTGCGGTGTAGGGGATGTTCCCCACGTAAAGTTTTGATGTGTTCATTCGAGAGACTCCTTTGAAAGTGAATACACAGGCTGAAAAAGCTGATCATCTGACTGGGTTGATGGGGTGAACTTTCTCATGGCTGTTGAAATTATAATACCCGGTTTCTTTCAAAAATCAAGTATTTATTTCAGCAATCCATTTGCCGGGGATGCAAATGCCGGTTAAAATGTATTGATTTTATTCTGCAACAGCAGCAATACAGCGTTATTCAGCCGTGCTGACTCTGCATTCAAGCGGTTGCGGGTACATTGATCAGGAGGAGCGGAAATGCTGTTTTCGTGGAAAATGAAAGTCATGGCTGCCTTTCTTCTGGTGATCCTTTATTCTTTATACTATTTCGCCCGACAGGGATCTGAGCTTGTTTCCTGTGTCAAGTAACTGGCGGATATTTTCACAACCAGGGAGTTGAGCGGGCAACTGGAGCAGGCCTATGCCCTGGGTACAGAAGAATTCAGGTCCGGCAAAAAAATAGACCGTTTTCAAGCCATTCTGCGTGAACTGCAGGACCGGAAAAACTTGAGTGTCAGCTGGTCTTTCTGGCAGTTCCAGAGCGACAGGGGTGTTATCAAAGGCAGCATCAGTCTGCCGGATGGAAAAACCTGGGAAGTCAGTCTGGATCTCTTGAAAATCAGTGATATCTGGCAGGTTTCAGATTTTACGCTGATCAAATCCGGCGGATGACGGAAATTCTCCAGTAATTGTTCTCAAATGGTTCAGGCATTTAATCAACGCTGCTTCAGCGGATTTTCCCATTGCTCCTGTGAAAGAGAGGTCCACACGGTAGACATCAGCCTCTTCATGTGGTGAGGTCGTCACTATCCGGTCGTGGAGCAACAGATTAAGACAGTCATGTTTGACAAAGTCGAACACCCTCCGGTTGTTCCACTCAAGTGACAGAGAGTCTCTGCAGGAATACTGATTGAAAAAGCAGCAGCTGGAAAAAAGAAGCACAGGCCTGTGGAAAACGATTTGTTCCAGCTCAGGAACTCCGGTGAGACCGAAAATTTCATTGAGTTGATTATTTGGAACCTCGGTGGAAACGGCAGCCCTGGTTGCCCCAATGTCGGATGCCCAGAGCATGGATTCCTGATTGGCAAGAGGTATGTAATGATCGATCATGATTTTCCAGCCTTCAGCCTTCCCTGTTTTCAAGGCTGAAGTGTCGCCTGCGAGAAGGGTCGTGAAGCCTTTCTTTTTAAGTTGATCAAGAATCATGGAACGGTCTTCGTATCCTGAAGGCAGAAAAAACGGAGCATGACAGGGATCTGGAGACACTGATTCGGCCAGTTTGTAATGAAAGTACAGACCGTTGAAAGACTTTGCGTACCGCTTGTACAGCATGAGGTCTTCAAATGTGTGGACTCTGGCCCAGATCGACTTTCGCCTCGCTTTTTTTTCACGACTGTACTCAGGCATCAATCCGGAGATGTCTATGCGCCTGGATGAGCGGAAAGACATTCTTATCTCCTGTTTAAGACGGTTGATCATGGAATAGGTCAGGAATAAAGGAGCTGCAATATGTACATCAGTAATTGCTTCGATCCTTTCTTCACGAAACTCAAAGAGCTTTTCCCGGATTAAGCCGGGAAGACCTGAAAGCTGGGCAGCGCCTTTCTCTCCTTCACGGGCCGGAGCCGGTATAATGCTGCTTTTGAAGGACAGTCCGTTATACTGGAACACTATAGCCTGCTGAGGTGCCAACAGGATCATCAGTTGGATTTTTTCGCTGAAACGGACGGTTTTCGAATCGCGATATCCTGCGTTGCTGGGAATTGAATTGAGAAATACAGTCTGCCCGGGTGGTCCAGGTTCGCCCTTATACCCCCCCCACAGGCGGAATCTGTTGTGATCAAGTTTTTCAATCCTGGTTACGATTCCCCCCCGGGTGCCTGCCAGTATGCCCATGCCGGGATAGAGTTCGAATGTCAGGGAGGCATCAAGGTATTTATCTCCCCAGGCGAGGGCTTTTCCGATATCTCTGCCGGAGCTGGATACGATCTCTGGATTAAGAAGATCCAAAGGATTACGGCCTTTGAAATGCCCGGGTGAAAAGTCGCGGTTAAAAACAAAATCTACCGGTGAATGGTTTGACGGATGACAACCGTCAATCAGAGCGCGGTAGTAATGTCCGACCTGGAATACATAGTTGTCGCTTTTCTGGCGGCCTTCGATTTTCATGAAATCGAGGGGATATTCCCCGATCAGGTCCGCTAAGCAAAGATCCTTTGGGGAGAGCACTGATGACTGGGTCTGATCTTTAACACCATCACGGATCAGGCGGAATGGGAAACGGCATGGCTGAGCACATTCACCACGGTTCCCGCTTCTTCCCTGGAGATGAGCGCTTAACTGACAGAGACCGGAAAACGAGATGCAGAGCGCTCCGTGGACGAAGCCTTCAAGTTCGATGGGGACAGCCTTTTTAATGGATTCAAGCTCATAACCGGTGGTTTCCCTGGCGGCAATGGCACGGCTGAATCCCTGAGCGGCCAGAAACTCGAAACATTCCCTGCGGAAGTTATTCATTTGTGTTGAGGCGTGAAGCGTATATTCAGGGAATAATCTGCGGATCAGGCGAAACACTCCCCAATCCTGAATGATAAATGCATCCGGCGGACAGGAGCGTAAAAAATAAAGGAGAAGGACAAGTTTCCGAAGTTGACGGGGAAACAGAATGGTATTGAGAGTCAGGTATACCTTGATTTGTTTTTGACGGGCGGTAGTGATCAGGTCACGGAGTTCGGCAACGGAAAAGTTTCTGGCTCTCCTGCGCGCTGAAAAGGACCGGTATCCAAGATAAATGGCATCGGCTCCGGAGTGCAGCGCTGCAAAAAATGAGTTCGGATCTCCAGCGGGTAGGAGCAGTTCGCGGATTTTTTCACTTAATCTCGGCATAATGAGTATAAGGAATGGCCCTCACTGCCGTTTTGATGATTTTGAAGCGCGCTGGAGCGCCGAGTCTGTACTGGTCGAGGCCAGCCAGTCGATTCGGCCGCTGGAAACATCATATATTCCACAGGCGATTTTAAGCGATTCTGAAATTGCAGCTTCACGCACAGCCGGGCTGATCAATAGAAGCTCTTCCAGGTTACGCCAGAGGTTTGCTTCGATGATCATTGAAAGCATCTGCTCCTCTTCCAGTCCAGAGAAATCCTTGACTACCTTGTCTGCGGCATTTCGCAGCTGTTTAAGATGCAGTGAAAGGTTTCGGTCAAGAGGGTCGGATTTGCCCTGCGCTGAATTCAGGCTGAGTCGTGCAGCACCGCAGCGGGTATGGCCCAGCAGGATGAGCAGAGGGGTTTTGAGAACCTTGACGCCGTATTCGACAGCAGCGGCTTCTGAAGCAGAGCAGATATTGCCAAAGGACCGAATCGCATGGACATCCATTACACCAATGTCAAAAAGAATCTCCAGCGGGACCAGTGAATCAGAGCAACTTAAAACAGTTGCCAGAACATGGTCGGATTCTTCCTCTGAGCCGGCCATAGCCAGCCGCAAGGTGTCCCTGTGAGGATTGCGAAAATTTCCAGAGGCGAACCGCAAGTTGCCCTCCTTCAAAATTCGCAGGGAATCATCAGGTCCAGGTTTCATGCGCACATCCTCGATCTTTTGAACCATTGTATCGGCGCAGTTGGAAGCAGTCAAATAAAGTGTTGCGAGATTTAAGTCAATCATTTATCATGATCAAAATTGGGAGGAAATCATGATTATGAAAACGAATGTCCTGATACTGGCGCTATTGATGTCTTTTGCTGTAATCATCAAGGCAGACGGATCAGAAGAGATCAGGCATTTATTCGGCAGTCTTCAGATTGGGGAAGAAACCAATCCTGATCGCAATAAATCATGGATGGAAAAAGCCTTATCCGACATCGAGAAAAACGCCAAGCTCAATGATTGGAACCAGGTGCTGGTTCTCACTGAAGATGTGTTAAAACAGTTTCCGACTCAGGTCACAGCCGTCAGATTTCAGCGCCAGGCCAAGCGTGAACTGTTCTGGAGAAAATATGGTGACTGGTTTATTCTGGGACTGATACTGGTGGTAGTTATCCCATCGGGTTTGCG
>JAQTRI010000263.1 GCA_028711905.1 Candidatus Wallbacteria bacterium
TCATAAAGAAGGATCAGAATCGTGGTTTTTTCATGCTGTTTTACCACCTTGTACAGGAGATGGTGAAAATGGGTTTTGTCTGGTAGAAAGGCTTTTTTCTTTTTCGGAACCCTGCGGAAAACGGTCAGCATGATCTCGGTTACCGGATAAATACTTGCCAGGATAAAGAACCAGGGGGAGATTTCCGGATGGTGGAACCCGAGAAAAATGGAAATCGCCACTATGGTGAATCCCAGAAAATATGTGCCTCCGTCACCGATGAATACGCTGCCGGAGAAGAAATTGACACAGAAAAAAGCTAATGTCGCGCCTGAGAGCACCACGAGCATACTGAAAATCACCTGTTCCCCGGTGACTGTTGCGGCATATCCCAGGGCGAAGAATGAAATCAGGGCTGTGCCTGAAGAAAGACCGTTCAGTCCATCGATCATGTTAAAGGCATTGATGAATCCGGTGATCGCGAAGACTGTGAACGGCAGGGCAATAACAAGCGGCAGCGGGATTCCCACATTGGAGACATTGACATTGAAAAGCAGGATGAAGAGTACAGCGACAGACACGGTTAGAAGCAGCCGGCTGCGGTAGGTGATGGCTTTCAAGTCATCACTGAATCCTGTGAGAAAGATCAGAAGGCAGGTAAAGAGAAATTTTTTGGCAAACGGGCCTGCGAAAAAGAACAGAGTGATCAGAAAGAATGTGGCGAAGATTCCGAGTCCTCCAATGCGGGGAACAGGCCTTTTGTGCATTTTTCTGAATTCCGGCTGGTCGAACAGCTCCAGCTTGTACGACATGATGATCAGTAGCGGTGTGATCAGGATGTTGGAGATCAGTGAGATGAGAAACAATGCTAAGGGATCAGTCATGTTGCCCTCTTGATTCAGGTGCGCTTGAACAGGCGTTCCTCAACCAGTTCGCAGATAATGTGCCCGATTGTAATGTGTGCTTCCTGAATCCGTGGAGTGTCGCGAGTAGGGACAGCTATCAGGTGTCGGCAGAGTTCTTTCATTTTTCCCCCGCCGCTGCCGGTCAGGCCGACTGTGATCATTTCCTCGGAAGCGGCTGTTTCCATAGCCCTCAAAACATTCAGGGAATTGCCTGAGGTTGAGATGCCAACGAGAATGTCGCCTTTGCGGGCAAAGCCCTTTACCATGCGTGAGAAGATTTCGTCATAAGAGTAATCATTGGCAACAGCTGTCAGGAAGGATGTGTTGGCATGGAGAGCAAGTGCCGGGAGGGGTTGGCGGTCAAAGCGAAACCTGCCGGTAAGTTCTGCAGCTAAATGCTGTGCGTCAGCGGCGCTGCCGCCATTACCGCAGAATAAAACCTTGCCCCCATTGTTGAAACAGTCAATCATCGCTTCACATACGCAGCCGATTATTCGGCAAAAATCCGGATCTTTGCCGAGAGTGGTCATCAATTCAGCGGTTTCGTTCAAAATCTTGGTGATCCTTGAATTCATGCATCCCTGCGTATGAGAAATTTTCACGATTTTACCCTAATTTTAAATGTTATGCAAGACAGGGTTGCCAACATGGAGCGAATGGATTATCATCAGACCAACAGAGAATTGACAGGAGGATATTGATGGCAAAATCTGAAAAATCCCTGTTTCTGGAGCAGAAAACTGCGTGGGAACGATGGAACGACAAAGAAGTGAAAATGGTTTTCTCCTTTGCTGATGAATACCGTGAATTTCTCAACACCAACAAGACAGAATATGAATTTACCGAAAGCACCATCAGGGAACTTGAGAAAAACGGTTACCGATCATATGAAAAAGTGGCCTCAAGCGGCAAGGTCGCTTTTCCTCTCAAAATTTACTTCAACAACCGTGGTGTTTGCGTTTCCGCTTTCCAATTGCAGAAGGATTTCCGGGAACGCGGATTGAATCTGATTCTTTCCCACATCGACGCTCCTCGCATCGATATGCGCCAGAATCCTCTGCGAGAAGATTTTTCCTTAGCTTTTTTCAAAACGATTTATTACGGAGGTATCAGGCGGTACCAGTGGGCCAATATTCCCTTAGCCCTGCACGGTGTGATATGCACTAAGGGAGGGAAGACCGTCAAGGTCAGCATTGGCGAAAAGGAATCAGAACCTGTCTTCATGATCTGCGATCTTCTGCCGCACATCAAAGGTTCCCAGACTGAGCGCAAGGCTGCTGATGTATTCAAAGGAGAAGAACTGGATGTCACTGCCGGGTCGATTCCCAGTTCAGTCAAGGATGACAAGGTCAAAGACAGGGTCAAGGCTAAGGTGCTCGAACTTCTTCATGAAAAATACGGACTGGTTGAGCAGGATCTGTTCACAGCCGACCTGCAGTTCGTGCCGGCGTGGCCTGTGCGGGATATGGGCCTGGACCGCGGGCTTTTAGCCGGTTATGGGCACGACGACCGTATCTGCGCGTACACTTCGCTGCGCGCTCTGCTCGATACACCCAGGAGTAAATCTTCATTCGGGGTTTATTTCATGGATAAGGAAGAAATCGGAAGCACAGGTGCAACAGGTGCGCAGTCGCGATTTGTCGAGAACTGCATTGTGAGGATCCTGAACCTTGTCAAGAGCCCTGATCCTGAATTTCACCGCGTGGACCTGCTGGAAAAAAGCCGGGCAATTTCTGCGGATGTCGGTATTGCCATTACCCCTATTTTTGCCGATTCTTTTGACACCAAGGGTGACCCTAAACTGGGGTTCGGCACCATTGTCAGCAAGTTCGTCGGTGGTGGCGGGAAGAGCGGCAGTCACGAAGCACGGGCTCCTTTTGCAGGAATGGTGACGCGTTTGTTTGACGAGAAAAAGATTCCCTGGCAGGTGGGCGGGTTCGGCAAGGTGGATTTGGCAGGAGGCGGTACAGTGGCTAAATTCATTGCGCAGTATAATATGGATATCATTGATATCGGCCCTGGCGTGGTTTCCATGCATTCGCCGTGTGAGGTGATATCCAAGGCGGATCTGTATTCGACATACCTGGCTTATCATGCATTTCTCGGATGCTGATTCGCATGTAGGGACGGATCGAGATCCGTCCGTCACAGAAAAGGGCTGTTCGCGAGCAGCCCCTACAACAGACGATGTCGCCGGACGCTATCGCGGTACATGCCATTTGTGCGATTATTGTGATGGTTGCGCCTGCCCGGGACTGATCCCGGGTATGGGCGGCGCAGGCTCCAATCGGGCATTTTGCGCTAATGTGCGGGCACTCGCTATGTTTCCGGAACCGGAAATGGTTTTCGAGCGGGCGGAATTTTTCGGCTTTCCGGTTGCCGGGCCCTTTTTTCCCGCTCCGGTCACAGGGGCAGAGGAGAATTTCGGCGGATATCTGAGCAACTATGAGTATGCCTTTATGGTCGGTAAAGCAGCTAAAGACTGCGGTGTAATCTGTTTTTTCGGCGATGGGTTTGAGGACGAGAAGTTCTTATCCGGCATCCATGCCGCGATCCAGCTTGGCATCAGGGCCTGCTTTATCATCAAGCCCTGGGCTGATCACGAAAAGATCATGCTGCGCATCATGGTCGCGGAAAGGTCCGGTGCTTTGGCTGTCGGTTGTGATGTCGATTCCGTCAGCCTGCCGACTATGACCAGGAAAAATGCGTCCATGTCAAAGAAAACTCCATCAGATCTGGCGGCAATGATTCGCATGACAAAACTTCCATTCATTGTAAAAGGCATCATGACTGATGTTCAGGCAGACCAGGCGATCACAGCCGGTGCCGCAGGCATAGTAGTTTCAAACCATGGCGGAAGGGTTGACGACGATCTGCCCGCAGTGATTGATGTGTTACCCGGCATAGCGGAACGATTCGGGAAAAAAACCGTGATTATCGCTGACGGCGGTGTGCGGGACAATGCCGGTTATCGCAGGATGCTTTCAGCTGGAGCGCATTTTGTGATGGCTGGGCGGCCGATGGTGCATGGGGCTATGCTGAGGGGCAGCGCGGGTGTGGCTGAACGGATCAGGATGATATGTAATAGGTAAACGGTAATGGGTAATGGGTAATGGGTAAAAGCGGACAAGCGGGGATGGTGAATGGCGTTCGCCCGACAGCTTTATCTTCTTCCATTGACAGTTACTGGAATTTCAGTTATACTTGGTATGAAATCAATCATACTTTCGGAGGATATTATTAATACCAGGCTCACAATCAGCATTCCCGAATCCCTGTTCGCTAAGCTCGAACGGGAAAAAAAGAAACGCAGGATCAGCCGCAGTGATCTGCTGTGCCGCATGATCGACTTTTTCTTCAGGATGGAGAAGAAAAGCGCTGAAGACGAGAGATATCAGGCTGGTTACAGAAAAACCCCGGAAAAAATCCGGGAAATCGAAGCCCTGGAAAAGCTTCAATCTACAGTAATGGACGAGTTCTGAAATGAAGCGGGGTGAGATCTGGTGGGCCGAACTGCCTCCCCCGGTCGGTAGAAGACCGGTGCTGCTTTTGTCGCGCAACGCGGCTTATCAAGTGCGCTTAGCGGTCACTGTGGCTGAAATCACTTCCGTGATTCGTGACATTCCGGTGGAAGTGCCGCTCGATGTAGGGGACGGCATGCCGAAAAAATGCGTAGTCAATCTGGATACGGTCATCACGGTTCCAAAATCCTGCATAGTCAAGTTCATCACAGCTCTTCAGCCGGGTAAGATGGCTGAAGCGGAGGCTGCCCTCAGGTTTGCGCTGGACCTGCGGTAGGGGTGCTGCTTGACCGCAGCTTTGGTCCCGTGGATTTCTTTTCCCTGTGATGTAATCGCTTAACGCGGGGAATCTGTAATACGGGTAATAGGTAATAGGTGAACGGTAACAGGCAGGGATGAACGGCATTCGCCCGAAGTCGCCGGGGTCGTTCGCCATCAAATAATTCCGGTTTCCCGGCACAGTTCGACCATGAATTCTGACAGGGGTTCTTCAAAAACCGCAGGTTCGCCTGTGACTGGATGCACAAATTTCAGTCCTGCTGCGAACAGGCTCAATCTGCGGTCTTCACATGGCTCGCCGTAAAGAAAATCCTGATAAAGAGGATGTTTAAAGGCCTTCAAATGCACGCGAATCTGGTGGGTGCGGCCTGTGTGCAGTTCCGCCCTGACCAGGGTAGCGCTTTTCCCGTATGAAACCGGGTAAAAGCTGGTGGCAGCAGGTTTACCGCTGCGAAAATTGAGCCGGTAGCGCCCGTGATCAGGCTTTCCGGAGATCGGCAGCATTGTGGTGAGAGGATAATCGAAGGTACCACGGACCAGAGCTAAGTATTGTTTTTTCACTGATCCGGATTCGAACTGACCGCAGAGATTCCGATGCGAGTCAGATGTGCGGGCGAACACCATTACCCCTCCTGTGCCTGCATCGAGCCTGTGCACAACAAAAACAGGTCCGAAATCACGGGTCAGTAAGCTTTTCAATGTTTCTGGCTGCTTTTTGTCTCGATCAGGAATGACATGCAGGCCATGGGGTTTGATAACTACAATAATGTGTCGGTCGACTAGAAGAGGAATGCGCAACTGAAATGATCCATCCGGCATTAAGTAAATATTCCTTTCCGCGGAGCCGG